>CANIXM010000107.1 GCA_947471245.1 Paludibacteraceae bacterium
AGCTACTACCAATGTAACAGCGGTATCAGTTTTCCCCAACCCTGCTTCAAAATCGGAAACTGTATCGGTTCAGGGAGAGTTTGAAAACGAGATTACCATCAATGTTTATGATTTGAGTGGTAGTCTAGTTCTAACACAGACTAAAACAGCAGTGGATCACTCTACTCAATTGAACCTATCTGATCTAAACATCAAATCGGGCATGTACATCATAAAAGTGGTTAATGCCGAAAAAACATTAGTTGGGAAACTAATTATTCAATAGAAAATTAGAGGATGAATCAATGAGGGTTTCAAGATCATAGCATCTTGGAACCCTCATTGTTTAATCGTAATCGTATTGAATTTCAATAAATTTGAAAATATTATTGATTTAAACATAAAAAAACGATTTGCGAGTAGTGGTAAACGCCGAGTTAATTGTCTTATATATAAAGGGCATACTAATATAAAAATTGGAGCCCTTAACAATCACAACAATTAACCTCTAAACCTTATCATTATGAAAACAATCAAACACATTTCATTGGCTATCGGGATGATGGCAATGAGCGCAAACATTTCGGCAGCAGAAGTAAATGGAGCTTACTGTGCCAACTCTCGTGAACAAAAAGGATGGGACGAGTCTAAATCCGTAGCTACATTTATCAACATTCCCAAAGACTGTCCCAAAGTATGGTGTGCATTTTCTCTTGATGGATCTTGGAAAAACTGGAGCGAAATAGCTACAACTTTCACACCTGGTCAAACCACAGTAGTCACATCTAGAGTGCTACCCACGGGAGGTAATTGGAATCCAACTCCAGAACAATGGCCTGGTGGTGCTGCTTCAAAAAACAAACCTGGCTATGTAAATCTAGCTTTGTGGAGCCCTTCTAGAAAAGATATTCAAAAAGAAGATTGTGCTATCGAAATCAACCCTTCTACAGTATCATGCAATCCAATTTATTGCGACAACTTTAGAGCTTTATTAAGCACAGATGGAAAATCCATTAAAATGAAAGGCCTAAACAATTGTACACCAGGCAACTGGTTTGCCTATAGTGATGATGGATGGGCTAACTATGCAGATATTACTGAGTTCGTCACCTCATTCAAAGACAGTGTAGTAGTAGATATGTCTAACGTAAAATACTATGCTGACACAAAAAAACCTAGTCCTAAAGCAGGATTTCCTGTAGAAACCCCGATAGCTGGTACACTTTCCATGATTGCCGATGCCAATGGAACTGGCAAATGTACAGCAGATAATAAAGGGGGAAACAACAAAAATGGTATTAACATGGCAGAAGCGCCTACTTTTGTAACAGCCATTAGCGATGTAAAAATCGAATCTGTAGCCGTGATGCCCAACCCCGCATCTCCTTCCGAAACCATCACCATCAGTGGCGAATATGCCTCAGATGCAAAGGTTTGTATCACATCGGTAAGCGGTGCGATAGTAGGAAGTGCAATTCCAACCGTAGGTACCGATGCCATGACAGTATCGCTTTCGGGACTGAACCTCCAGGCTGGCATTTACTTTATGAGAATAGACTCTGGAGAGAAGGTGTTTTCGGGTAAACTGTGTGTGAAGTAATACAACTAAATTATATATCAGATAGGATGTATTTATTTTAATTGCCGTCCCATCAATTGCCGGGCGGAATAAATATTCAAGATTCACAGGGCTTTAGCCAAACTTTTATAATTGTTTGGCTAAAGCCAATATCTTTTTCTTCCTAAGTATCCGCCCCATAAATGGGACGGCAATTGACACAACGAATACAACATTAATAAGTTCCACAGACTTCTATCAAACACATTGAATCTGCAAATACTAACACCTAAATCATACATTCATGAGAACCAAACTAACACTTTCCATTTTCGTCTATCTACTTTCAAGTCTATGCATCACCATCTCGGCAAAAGACCTCAATCCATCTTACTGTAACTCCATCCCCGTACAACCAAACGGCTGGAATGAAACAGAAGCTAAAGCCACCTTGACTGAAATTCCTAAAGACTGTCAGAAAATTTGGTGTGGATTTGCATTGGATGGTACCTGGTCGAGTTGGTGTGAAGTGCCTATCACCTTTACGCCTGGTGATATCACAGTTACTACCCCACGTATTATTCCTAGTGGAACGAATTGGAATCCTTCTGTTGATGCTTGGCCTGGAGGTGCAGCTTCATACAAAAAACCTGGATTTGTAGCATTTTGCCTAAGGAGTCCGACCAACACTGATCCTAAAAATCCAGACTGTACAGCTATGATAGCCCCAAGCAATTATGACTGCCATGACAGTGTGTGCATTCTAAAAATAGCATGTGGGAATTGGGCTTTATCAGATTTCAGGTCAAATAGCACCAGTTTAATATCAAAAGTAATTGCTAGTTCTTGTAGTGGAGGCTCTGATTTGAATTTTTATACACAAATTGGCGGTGAATTTGAATTTACCCTTGACTCACCTTCCGGAGGTGCTGGATACTCATGGTATTGGATTAAGAAATACTACAAACACGTAGTGGATTCTGTTTCTTTTACCTATAAAACTTATACAAATAGAGATGGAAGTGGAGGTAAATTAAATTGCAAGTTTAAAGCAAACACTAATGGCGATGACACACTGACGTTTGAGTACAAAAGATCATTAATGAGTGGTGATCCCATAAATAGAGTCACAGTTACCATCCTATCTGGCAATATAAGCTCAATTAATGAAACTAACACAGAACACTCAATAATCAACCTTTTCCCCAACCCAGCTACCCCATCCGAAACCATCACCATCAAAGGAGAATATGCCTCCGATGCAAAGGTTAGCATCATATCAGCAGGTGGATCGATAGTAGGAATTGTAACACCAACAATAGGCGCCGATGCCATGGCTGTGTCACTTTCAGAACTGAACCTTCAATCGGGGATTTACTTCATTAGAATAGAATCTGGTGAGAAAGTATATTCGGGGAAACTGTGTGTGAAGTAAAGGAGTTGTAACTTTTGTAAAAATCGAAAATCAATAAAAATTCAACAAACTATGAAATCTAAAAAATTATTGTCATTTACAATCGGAATTATTATCTCTTTATCAAGTGTTTCGGCATGTATGAATAATTACAATTGCGAAGTGATACAAGCAGACTGGAATTCAGCAAAACGTACATTTACTATTAAAAAATACAATCTGGAGAAAGGATTAATGGTTTATGTAAAATGGACAAATAACAAAAACATTTTTGAGGACTTATCTATCCAAAAAAGCTTTGTTGCTGGTGACTCAATTATTTCAGCAACACTCCCTGAAAAATTTGGAGATCCACTCCAAGGAGGCAATGATGGCAATGGAATTCTCAAGGTATCTGTTTCAAACGGTATGCCCTGTGGAGGATGTAGTAAAACATTCAACTTTTACAATATCACCAATAATGCATTTATTAAAAGTGCTTGCCTAGACACCGACAAATCAACTGTACCTGCATGTCCTTCTGGTGTATTCTTTGATAAAACTGCAGACTCAATAAAAATATATGGGACTACTGAAGCAAACTGTTGCGGCACTCATCTAGCTTCAATGAATAAAAGAAATGATTCCATTCTTATTATGACTAAAGATACAGGCGTCCTTTGTAAATGCATGTGTAATTACTGTTTCGAAATAAAAGTACCATTCTCCTATGTGGACAATATTTTGAAATTTAATAATACCATCTACAAAATAAAATCATCCTCGGCAATCGATTCAATAAAAGAAAATGAAAGAACAATCATCTCCCCCAACCCAGCTACCCCATCCGAAACCATCACCATCAGAGGCGAATATGCCTCAGACGCAAAGGTTAGCATCACATCGGTAAGCGGTGCAATAGTAGGAAGTCTAATCCCTACTGTAGGTGCCGATGCCATGGCTGTGTCACTCTCAGGTCTTAACATCCAAGCAGGAATTTACTTTGTGAGAATTGACTCTGGAGAGAAGGTGTATTCAGCTAAACTGTGTGTGAAGTAAGCCAACTAAATAAACTATTGTAAAAAGTTGAGTTATATTTAAAAATCTAGTAACTTTGCATACAAGTAGCTAATTTTAATTTAACCACAATATACAATATACAAGTCAGATTATTACGAAGTTAGCTGCAATTAATAAAATTAATATCCTAAAACCAAATAAAGTGACTCTTCTACTCAAATTTATTTTCAAAAAGTCACAATTCATGAAATACAATCTAAAACTTTCAAACTACTTTTATCTACTTTTATGTCTTTGCAACACCATCTCGGCAAAAGACATAAATCCATCATATTGTAACTCCATCCCTCTACAAAAAAATGGATGGGATGAGGTAGGAGCCAAAGCAACCATGACGAGTATTCCTAATGACTGTCAGAAAATTTGGTGTGCTTATGCATTGGATGCTACCTGGTCGAGTTGGAGTGAAACGCCTATCACCTTTACACCAGGTGATCCAACGGTTACGACGCCAAAGATTATTCCTAGCGGTTCGTATTGGAATCCTTCTGCGAGTTCTTGGCCTGGTGGTGCAGCTTCATACAAAAAACCTGGGTTTGTAGCCTTTTGTTTATGGAGTAAATTCAACACTGACTTTAGAAACCAAGACTGTACTATACAAATTTCACCCTCTAACTTTGACTGTTCTTTTGGGACTTGTCAGTTAGCTATTCCTCTGTATTGTGATAATTTTAGAGCATGCCTGTTTGAGGACAAAAAAACAATAAGTATGACTGGTTTGAACAACTATACTTCTAATAATTGGTTCGCTTATAGCGATGATGGCTGGGCTTCTTATGCTGATATCACTCCCACTCTTAATCCACGTCAAGATGCTGTAACTATCGATTTTAGTCAAATAACTTATGATGCGGGTCCAAAGAAAGGTTCAAATGTAGAAATACCATTGACTGGACAACTTATCATGATGGCAGATTCGTATGGACTAGGAAAATGTACAGCCGACAATAATGGAGGAAACAACAAAAATGGTATCGATATGACTACTGTCCTTATTTGCAGCAAACCTGGTATTAATGATATAAATGTGGTAACTACAAATTCATTATCCATTTCCCCCAACCCAGCCACCCCATCAGAAACCATAACCATCAAAGGGGAATATGCTTTAGATTCAAAAGTAAGCATCACATCAGTAAGTGGTGCGATGGTAGGTAGTGTAATCCCAGCTGTCAGTGCCGATGCCATGACTGTGTCACTTTCGGGACTGAACCTCCAAGCGGGGATTTACTTCATAAGAATTGAATCTGGTGAGAAGGTGTTTTCGGGGAAATTGTGTGTGAAGTAGGCTCATGATAAAACAGGAAAATACTAAAAGATAAACTACTTTGCTTGAGATAATGGACATTTCCCGTAGGGAATAGATGTTAATAGAAAGAATGACCACATTGACAGCTTCCCCGTAGGGGATAAACCATTGGTATATAGGCGACATTAATCCCTACAGGGAATGTGCGAGATAATTCGGATGGCTATTAAGATGTATTCCCTACGGGAAATCGGGATTAGTTTTGCAAGGCAGGAGACTAGAGCTTAGCACAATATAGTGGAAGCTTAACACGAACTAAGAGTAATTGCATTTTCCCTTTCCCGTAGGGAATGGATGTTAATAGAAAAGATAACCACATTGACAGCTTCCCCATAGGGGATAAATAATTGATATATAGGCGATATTAATCCCCTACGGGGAATGTGCGAGATAATTCGGATGGCTATTAAGGTGTATTCCCTACGGGAAAACCTATCTAAGCAATCCTTATAAAACTCATCCGCGAATGTGACGGTACTGATTGCCTAAAAGCTAAGACTTAAACAGATTCTCACACCCCACGGACTGATGCCTGGTTTATTGAGATCGGTCACTCTTCTCACCACTTGTAGGGTGAAGATGCGAAGGATATTGGTACATCCTACGCCAAGCTCCAAGTAAGGATGTTGCATGGGCGAAACGAAAGTGGGGATATCCAATACTGTTCGGTGAGCATCACTCAGTCCTCCCACCGCAAAGTGGCAAGATAGCATTTCTCTCAGGTTGAGATGTTTGATTAATGGCAATTGATTACAAACCAATCCATTCAATATCAACTCACTATGTAGGTTGACATACTTGTCGGCCACATACTCCATGTAGTTCATCATGTTGTACTGATAGGTGCAATATCCACCCGTCTCACTGCCAGGCGGTATCTGTAGCAGTGGATAGGGCAATGCGCCCATCAGCCATCCAGCTTCCGCCACATAGTTGAACACTCCTACATCCATACGCACACTGTGACGCATAGAAGCAATGGCTTTGGCATAATTGCCCACCTTGTCACCTACGCTGTAGTGCCCCATTTCTAATGTGGCATAAATAGCAGGTTTGTAATTGTTGACATATATCCGTTGAAGGTGATCATCATAGGTCTTTTCGCCAAACGAGAATCGCGTACTCACCGTTAGCGACTGCTGGCTAAGTGAATTTATTGGATTTGCATTCAGAGCCATCGGCATATTAGTATTAGCTATCAGTGTGTTGGAGCGAAAGAAAACATTGGTCTCCATGTCCGCATTCCAATCATAGGCAAAGGTGAGCGTGTATTCATGTCGCTCGGCAAGTCTTTTGCCAGGTTTACCAGCAAGGATGGAACTGGAAATATCCTCATCGGCCGATATCAATGGATTTTCACGAAATAGAAAGTCATTGTAATTATAATCCACACGGCGGAAATCATTCATATAATTCACGCCTATCACTCTCCGCTTTGGTCCTGGCAATCGCACCTGTGCCATGGCTCCATATTTGGTGGTATTATTGAGAAATCCA
>CANIXM010000108.1 GCA_947471245.1 Paludibacteraceae bacterium
GAAAAGGAAAATCTTTGAGATTTAAAAGAAATATATCAATGAGACGGAGTCGAAATTGGACTATATGGTTTGTGTAAACGGTAATTGTCGGTGAATTTTAGAATCCAATACAAAAAAAACGGTCAAGAGAAAATTCTCACTAGACCGTTTTGTATTATAGATTATTCAGTGCCTACACATTAAACCTAAAGTGCATGATGTCACCGTCTTGAGCTACATACTCTTTACCTTCCACGTTCATTTTTCCGGCTTCTTTGCAGGCGGCTTCTGAACCTAGTCGTACAAAATCCTCATATTTGATTACCTCAGCACGGATAAATCCTTTTTCAAAATCGGTATGAATCACACCAGCACACTGCGGGGCTTTCCAGCCTTTCTCAAATGTCCATGCACGCACCTCTTGCACACCAGCTGTAAAATAGGTTTGAAGATTGAGGAGGTGATAAGCCGAATTGATAAGTCGTGCTACGCCTGACTCAGTGAGCCCTACCTCTTCCAAAAACATCTGGCGCTCCTCATAGGTTTCTAGCTCAGCGATGTCGGCTTCCGTAGCGGCAGCCACTATGAGTATCTCTGCATTTTCTTCTTTTACCGATTCACGTAGTGCATCCACATAGGCGTTGCCATCCTTTGCCGAAGCTTCATCCACATTACATACATACATTACAGGCTTATCAGTAAGTAGGTACAAATCTTTCACTAGCTTGGCTTCTTCTTTGTCTAGCACCACCGTGCGAGCCGATTTACCTTGCATCAATGCATCTTTGTAGCGCATAAGGATGTCATACACGGTTTTGGCAAGTTTATCGCCTCCCGTTTGCGCTTGCTTTTGTACTTTGGAAATGCGACTTTCCACGGTCTCCAAATCTTTCAATTGAAGCTCTGTGTCAATGATTTCTTTGTCTCTCACTGGATTCACAGTGCCATCTACGTGGGTGATGTTATCGTTGTCAAAACAGCGGAGCACATGAAGTATAGCGTCTGTTTCACGGATATTGGCCAAAAACTTATTGCCCAAACCTTCGCCTTTGCTGGCACCTTTTACCAGTCCTGCTATGTCCACTATCTCTACAGTAGTGGGGACAATACGCTGTGGTTTTACCAGTTCGGACAGTTTATTGAGTCGCTCATCGGGCACCGTTATCACGCCCACATTGGGTTCGATGGTACAAAATGGGAAGTTTGCTGCTTGAGCTTTTGCATTAGAAAGACAGTTGAATAATGTAGATTTACCTACGTTGGGCAAGCCCACTATTCCGCATTGAAGCGCCATGATGTATAGAAGTTAAGTGGTTGATTAAATATTGTTTCGGGGTGCAAAGCTACGAAAAATCGGGTGATTTATCCCCAAAGAGTTTCAATTACTTTAGGGAAATGTTCATACTCCAGGGCATGAATTTTATGGGCTAGGTCTTCGAACGTATCGGTTGGCAACACTTCGCATTTGGCTTGAAAAATAATATTTCCTTCATCATAATGCTCATTGACATAGTGGATGGTAATGCCTGACTCTGCCTCCTGGGCTGCTACCACGGCTTTGTGAACATGATTGCCATACATGCCCTTTCCACCAAATTTGGGCAACAAGGCAGGGTGAATATTGATAATCTTGTCCGAATAAGCACGGATGATGCCATCAGGAACCTTGAGCAAAAAGCCGGCTAAAACGATTGCGTTAATATTATGAACTGAGAGCAGACTTAAAATGTCACTCCCATCCAAAAATTGCTCTTTGGAAAATGTCACTGATGGGACACCTAAGTTTTTGGCACGGGTATGAATATATGCATCTTCTTTGTTGGAGATGATAATGGGAAATAAGAAACGGCTGTCTTGAGCAAAGAAATTGATAATATTCTCAGCATTAGAGCCAGATCCAGAAGCAAAAATAGCGATACGGTTAATCATAAAACAAATGTTAATATTGCTCAAAATCGAGCAGATTGTGCAAAAAACATCAATTTTTTTGAATAATTCGAGGTTATGTCGATAAATTTTGTTTCCTTTGCACCGCAAAATTAATCAACAATTTCTATTTATAAACTTAAAAACAAAAATTATGTCAGAAGTAGAAGCTAAAGTAAAAGCGATTATCGTAGAAAAATTAGGAGTAGAAGAAGCAGATGTAGTAGCAACTGCAAGTTTCACTAACGATTTAGGAGCTGATTCACTAGACACAGTAGAATTGATCATGGAATTCGAAAAAGAATTTGGTATTTCTATTCCAGATGAGCAAGCTGAAAAAATCACTACTGTAGGCGATGCTGTCGCACACATCGAAGCTTTACAAAAATAATCTAAATTCCAACAATTTATGGAATTGAAAAGAGTTGTAGTAACAGGACTAGGTGCTATTTCGCCCCTTGGTAATTCTGTTCCCGAAACATGGGAGCGAATTCTCAACGGTGAGAGTGGCGCCGGCCCAATTACTCGTTTTGATGCTTCTCAATTTAAGACAAAATTTGCGTGCGAAGTAAAGGGTTTTGATGCTTCAAAATACTTTGACCGCAAAGAAGTACGTAAAGTTGACATCTATGCACAATATGCAATAGCATGTGCTACAGAAGCAATCGAAAACTGTGGGGTGGATTTAGAAACATTAGACAAAGACGAAGTTGGAGTAATATTCTCAGCTGGTATAGGTGGTATCGATACTTTTGAAAAAGAAATTGCCTATTACTATCAAAATGAGGCACAAGGACCAAAGTTCAATCCATTTTTTATCCCTAAAATGATTTCGGATATTGCCGCTGGGCAAATTTCAATCACTTATGGATTTCGTGGACCAAATTTCTCCACTGCTTCTGCTTGTGCATCATCAACCAATTCGCTAATTGACGCATTTAACTACATCCGATTAGGCAAAGCTAATATGTTTGTAGCTGGTGGTGCTGAAATGGCTATCACTGCAGGTGGAGTTGGTGGTTTCAATGCATTGACTGCACTATCTACAAGAAACGACGAACCGACCAAAGCATCGCGTCCATTCAGTAAAAGTCGTGATGGATTTGTGATGGGAGATGGTGCTGCTTGTCTGATTCTTGAAGAACTAGAGCATGCCAAAGCACGTGGTGCAAATATCCTTTGTGAAGTCGTTGGCGGCGGAATGTCGGCTGATGCCTATCACCTTACTGCCACTCATCCTGATGGATTAGGTGCAAAACTGGTGATGCAAAGAGCATTAAAAGACGCAGGAATGGATCCAAGTGAAATTGATTACATCAATGTACATGGCACATCTACACCTGTAGGCGATATTTCAGAATCTAAAGCCATCAAAGAAGTGTTTGGCGAGCATGCATACAATCTAAATATCAGCTCCACTAAATCAATGACTGGACACCTACTTGGTGCTGCTGGTGCTATGGAAGCTATATTTACGGTTATGTCTGTTGTAAACGACATCGTCCCTCCTACTATCAATCATGAAGAAGGTGATGAAGATCCAGATATCGACTACAAGCTAAATTTCACATTCAACGAAGCCCAAAAGCGAACTGTAAATGCTGCATTGTCCAACACCTTTGGTTTTGGAGGTCATAATGCGAGTATTATTGTAAAAAAATACACAAAATAAGTTCGTGTTAAAGCATATTCTCAGAAAGATAAGGCTCATTTCGAATGCTCGAAAGGAGCCTTATCTTTTGTTTTACAGGCTCCTTGGATTTTATCCAGACCAAATCGACTACTACCACCTGGCTCTGAGGCACAAATCGGCTTCAATCACTACTGCCGACGGTCAAGATCTGAGCAACGAACGACTCGAATTTCTGGGCGATGCCGTGCTGAGTTCAGTAATCACGGACATACTTTACCATCGCTTTCAAAACTCACAGGAAGGTTTTCTTACCAACACACGTTCCAAAATTATTAATCGAGAATCACTCAACCACCTGGCAATACAACTGGGATTGGACAAGCATATAAAAGCTAGCAAATACCTCAACTACCACGCAAACAGCAACATACATGGCAATGCCCTAGAGGCCATGATGGGTGCCATCTACCTCGACTTGGGATACCGAAAATGTAAACAGTTTGTGGAACAAAAACTACTAAACATCATTGACCTAGAAGAACTGTCACTGCAAGAAGTAAATTACAAATCAAAAGTGATAGAGTGGTGCCAAAAAAACAAGCTAACAGCTGAATTCACGCTTATTAAAGAAGATATAGCCAAAGCCAACAAACACACTTTCACCACCCAACTTTCCATAGCTGGCACAGTGATCAGCACATCTCAAGGTGCCAATAAAAAAGAATCACAACAAAATGTGTCACGCATTGCCTACCACTACTTAGAGTCAAATCCAGGTATATTCGACAACAAAAAAGCACAAAACATCAAAAACAACGACCTGTAACCAACGAATTTCTTATTCTTTTTTCTATCTTTGTTAATCACGAAGTAAACATTTGAAGTGAAAAACGAATGAATGATTAATTCGGCTTGAATAGCTTGTAATGTTCCATGTGGTTTAAATGATTCTTTTGAGGTTTACCCATCTATTGTGTTATAAAACCATATTATTAAAATAGTGATAACTCATTTTCTAATGCAAATTTTGGATTAAACTGGTGTCATCAAGGTTTAGGCCGATAAAAAACAATTCATACACAGTATAAGTAGATCTAAATTATGATTGAAAAAACCATTTTCAAAAAAAATTGTTAGAACTTAAACCGTGCAAATCAAAGAAATAAAGTAAAAATCCAATAACTTGTAGAATTTTTATAGTTTCACCTTGTCATGGGCTTTTCAAAACACTTATTTCCAACACATTAATATCAGTTAAGAACATGAATACAAACAACTTCTCTCACCTGATATCTGAGCAAGCAAAAAAATACGGCAACAAAACAGCCTTATATTCTCGTTTTCACCAACATGCACACTGGAACATGCTATCGTGGATAGACTTTGATAAACAAGTTTCATCCATCGCAAAAGCATTTGTAGAAATTGGAATTAATCCACAACAATGTGTCGGGCAATTTTCTCAAAACAAACCCGAAAATCTAATCGTTGACTTTGCACTTTATGCCAACAGGGGCATTGTGGTGCCAATTTACCCCACATCATCACTCACAGAGGTTAAACACATCATCGAAAATGCTGAAATTGAGCTACTTTTCGTAGGCAACTCATCGCAATATGAAATAGCATTGGAAGTGATGAACGAATCAAAATTTTTGAAGCAAATAATCATCTTTGACAGTGATGTGAAACCATTGGAAAACAACAAATCCATGTATTTCACCGACCTGATGACCATAGGTGATAAATCCACAAAACATACCGAAGTAGAAGCCCGATCCACAAAACTTGAAGAAAGTGATTTGGCTTGCGTGCTATACACTTCGGGCACAAGTGGCGTATCAAAAGGTGTGAAAATATCACATGGCAACCTTAATGAAACCATTCGCATACACACCTTAAGACTTCCCAAACTGTCAGAAAAAGACTCATCCATAGCCTACCTTCCGCTTACACATATATTCGAACGTACGTGGAGTTACTTCTGCCTACACAAAGCTGTGCCTATTTACATCAACCATCTGCCTCAAGAAATCAGACAAACTCTTACTGATATAAAACCAAACTACATCTGCACAGTACCCCGATTTTGGGAAAAAGTGTATGATGTGATTAATGCAGAGATTTCTTCATTTTCAGCATTAAAACTTGCCATTTTCACTTGGGCATTGGCCATTGGACAAAAATACCACTTTGAGCATCTGCGAATAGCTCGCCAACCCGACTTATACCTGAAATCCAAATACTTTATTGCTGAAAAGCTGGTTTTCGCAAAAATAAAGCACAAATTAGGTTTAGAAAAAACCAAAATGCTTCCAGTGGCTGGAGCAAGACTATCAGACGAGTTGCTTGAGTTTTTCAGAAGCATGGGGCTCCCCATTACCTATGGCTATGGACTTACTGAAACTACTGCCACAGTGAGTTGCTTCGAAGAAATTGGCTATAAAATCGGGTCAGTAGGCACCATCATGCCTGACATCAATGTGAAAATAGGCCCACAGAGTGAAGTCATGATAAAAGGTAAAACCGTGACGCCTGGCTACTACAAAAATCCAGAGGCCGACCATGAAGCATTTACTAAAGATGGATGGTTCAGAACTGGTGACGCCGGATATTTCCAAGGAAATCACTTAATATTAACTGACCGGATCAAAGACTTGTACAAAACATCCAACGGAAAATTTGTGGCACCTCAAAAAATTGAAGCAGTCATGACCATGGATAAGTACATCGAGCAAATAGCAGTAGTGGGCGACGACCGCAACTACATAACAGCTCTCATTGTGCCTGCCATGACTGAAATAGTAAAATATGCTAAAGAGCAAAAAATTGCTTTCGAAGACGAAGATCAACTTCTACAATCAGAGAAAATATATGACCTAATGGATGAACGAATCAAACTTCACCAAAAGGACATGGTGCATTACGAACACATCAGACGATTCACATTGGTTCCACAGACTTTCAGTATAGAAACAGGTGAACTTACCAACACCCTCAAAATGCGAAGAGCTGTAATTATGCAGAAATACAAACTACTGATAGATAGCATGTACAATTAACGAACACCGAAATAGTTTTTTATGACAACCATCATTTGTACAAATACGAATCAAAACAGGCAAATAGGGCTCACAGCTAAAGAATAGTTAAAATAATTGATTATTTCTAATCGGATTTAAAGAAGTTTTTTTACTTTTGCTAAGGTATAATTATCAAAAACAAATAAACAAACAACACCCAAGATTATGTACAAAGAAAAAATTGGTATCGGTGC
>CANIXM010000109.1 GCA_947471245.1 Paludibacteraceae bacterium
GCTGTTTTGACAACAGCTTTAAAGAGTTGTTCGTTGCAATCGATTTTTGCCACGTCATTGCGGGTGAATCGTATCACAGCCGATTTTACTTTGGGAGGAGGGTCGAAAACATGCTCGTGAACAGTAAACAGATACTCGATTTTGTAATAGGCTTGCATCAAAACGCTCAAAATGCCATAGGTTTTGCTGCCTGGAGGTGCAGCAATGCGTTCAGCCACTTCTTTTTGAATCATTCCAGCTAGGCAAGGAATATCGTCCTTGTGATCTAGCATCTTGAAAAATATCTGGCTTGAAATATTATACGGGAAATTTCCAATGACACAATACTTATCGGAAAAAATCGTTTTTAAATCCAACTTCAGAAAGTCGCCTTCTATTACTCTTAGTTGTGGAAAATGCTCTTGCAAGTAGGCTACGGACTCCGTGTCAAGCTCAATGGCAGTAAGGTCAATTCGTTCATCCTGTAACAAAAACTGGGTAAGCACTCCAGTGCCTGGTCCGATTTCTAGAACTGAAGTAGGTCCATCGAGCACCAGACTGTCAGCAATGCGTCGAGCCACTTCCATGTCTTTGAGAAAGTGTTGACCCAGATGCTTTTTTGCTCTTACAGGCGATTTATAAGTTTTCATTCGACCAGTTATTTGATATTCAATGCTATGTATTTGATAATAGTAATTGGTTGATGCCAGATGAATTCGTATCTTTGCATCTTGCATTTTGGGAATGCAAAAGTAGTGATAAATAGTCTGATATGTGTAATTCGTGATGTATAATCTTTTTTTACTCTGATGAAAAATTTGTTTGTTCAATTCGGCAATCTTACAAGCCGGATTTTTGATTTCTTTTATCCTCCATTTGGCAAATATCTTAAGATGAACATCCGATTATATCGCTATGCGATGTCGGGATCTGTGAATGTTGTTTTTGGGTGGATACTTTTTTATGTCATCTACAACTTTATACTCGACCATAAAAATTTAGACTTAGGGTTTTTCACGTTCAGTTCGCACATTGCTTCACTGGCGATTACATCCCCTATTGCCCTTTTTTCGGGATTTATTTTACAAAAATACGTAACCTTTACCGAATCAGAATTAAGGGGAAAAACTCAACTTATTAGGTACTTAATTGTTTTTGCAATAAATGCCACTATCAACTATGCAGGGTTAAAGCTGCTGGTGGATTATTATGGATATGATGGTACTCCCTCACAAATGTTTATGACCATAGTGTGCATCCTTTTCAGTTATATTTCACAACATTTTTTCACGTTCAAAACCATCAACAAGAAGGAATGATCAGTACCAAATCCATCATAGCTGTCTTGAAATGGGCAATAATAGCAGTGGCTTATCTGTTCTTGGCATATAAACTTATGACATTTGACAAGTATGATGCTTTACGTGAAGAATGGATTAAAATGCCGGTTTCAAGAGTCTGGTGGTTGGTGTATGTGATGGCTCTTCTTCCGTTCAATTGGCTGTTTGAGACTATCAAATGGCGCAAAATGGTTTCGAGTATAGAAGCTATCAGCTGGACTACTGCGATTCAAGGGATATTGGCAGGAATATCAACGGGTTTTTTCACACCCAACAGAGTGGGAGAAATGGTAGGTCGCATTGCATTTCTTTTACCTAGCAATAGAAAAGCAGGTGTCACCCTGAGTTTGGTAAACAGCATGACCCAAAACACTGTGATGGCTGTCTTTGGCATACCTGCTTGTATCTATTTTTTTGCAAAGACACAAGGCAGCATGGAAACCGACATGGCTGGTTTTCTGCTACTGATGATTGGCGTTGTTTTTGGGTTTATCGCATTATATGCAGCGCTTCCAAGCATTGGGAAAAATCTATCTGAAAGTAATCTATCTAAAAAAGCCAAAGAATTTATCTTCTGCCTTTCGTATTACACGAAAAAAGATCTAGCAATTATCATGGGGCTTTCTGTGGTTCGTTATTGGATATTTTGTATACAATTCTATTGTATGTTGCAGTTTTTTGGCATTCACTTAAACATCTCTCAAGCATTCGTTGCAATTCCTGCCAATTACCTGCTTGTCACCTTCACCCCTTCGCTAGCATTCTCAGAGGCTGCCGTAAGAAGTAGCTCAGCACTACTATTCATCGGGGCATATTCTGGCAAGGTAGTCCATATCGCCTTGGCTGGAATATCAATATGGGCTGTGAATTTTATCATCCCCATGGTGCTAGGCACTGTAGTAATGATGATGGCAAAAAACTTTCTCAAATCAAAATAATAATGGCTGCCAACGTATTACATTGGACAGCCATTATTGCAAATTTCATCAAAACTTATACACCAAGTTTAGCAAAAAATTTCGAGTTGCCTGAGGATAAAGTCCCTTCATATCATACCTAGCATTGGAAACGCCATTATTGGTATAGGATGAATACACCCAAGCATTGCTCACGTACAATTCGTTCAGCACATTGTTTACCAATAGGTTCAACCCGATGCTTCCCGCCTTACCCAAATCAAACAGATAGCCAACACGCAAATTGTTAACTAAATAAGCCTTCAGCGCTCTATCTTCACTGCCAGTATTGTCGATGTATTGTTTTCCGACATACATGGTCTGGAATGCAAATGACAGCTGTTTGAAATCCAAGGTCAAATTACTATTTCCTGTTATGCTTGGAGAAAAAGCGATGGGTGTATTTCCTAATTTATTTTCTACTTCGGGGAGTGGATTCCAAAGGGTGTCGAAAGTTGCTACATATTCTGCGTAATTAATAATTTTATTTTGACTTAAGGTGACATTTCCTGTCCAACTCAACCATTCGGTTGGTTTTACTCCAAGCATTATCTCTACACCTGTGCGGTAACTCAACGGTATATTGGTGGTCAATGCCTCTCCTACTGAATTAATCTTACCATTGAGCACTAGCTGATTGCGGTAGTCCATATAATAGGCATTGAAGCCTACACTAAAAACTCGATTATGAATGAGATAACCTAACTCATAATCTATCAGTCGTTCTGCAACAGGAGCAGAAGCAGTAGGGTCAGTTGTAAAATTGGAACGCGTAGGCTCACGGTGCCCTACAGCAACAGAAGCATAGCATTTCACATGTTCATTAACATCATAATTTAACCCTCCTTTAGGATTAAAAAAGTGAAAGTATTTTTGAAAATCCAGCATCCCATTGGGGTTGTAATCATTCTCTCCATTTTTGCCTTTTACCTGATAATCGATGTATCGGTATTGCAAATCACCATAAACACTCAATTGATCCACAATGGAATAACTCGATTTAACATATATATTTGCATCTGATTTTCTACCATAATTGTTATAATACTCCTTATTGACAGCAACTGGTGGTAAAACAATTGGTGGTGAGATAATTAATGAGTCAAGTGTCAATACTTTTCCATAATGCAGACCGTAGTAATGGTTTGCCCCTCCACCAATGACTAAAGACAATTTCTCACTCGTATATTTGGCAGAAAACACAGCTCCAGCAAAGTCGTTGTTCAACCATTTTTGTCGGGTTAAGTTACTGGCATTGATAGTATCAGGTGCTTGAATAATGGGGTCAATGCCATAAGTGGAATAGTATTGTCCCACTTTATACTCTTGATAATAACCCAGCCCTTTGGTATAATGGAGTGCGGAGTTGATAGTCCATGCTTCATTGAGGCTGTGAATCAGATGAAGCTGATAATTGGTTTGAGTGTAATTGTCGGTTTGGTCAGGATAGAAATTCTTGCCAATTGGATTTCCATACCCATCCAGAGCCATTGCTCCTGCCGGATTGTAGGTGCGGTTGGTAAGCAATGAGTCTGGTGATATGCCATTCCACGCATGATAGGTTCTTTCACGCCCTCCAAAAGTAATAAACTTGACGATGGTCTTTTCGCTGATATATCCTGCCTGAAGGAAATAGGCATTCAAATCGGAGGAAGCGCGCTGAACGTAGCCGTCCGAATGTATAGAAGAGAGTCTTCCATCGATTGCCCAATGTTTTGCAATGAGCCCGCTCCCACCTTTGAGAGTCAATCGGTAAGTGTTGAACGACCCATAACCGACGTTGGCTTCCACATTGGCCTTTTGATTAAGTGACTCTGTGTTCATATTGATACTAGCACCAAATGCTCCAGCACCATTGGTGGAGCTACCCACACCTCGCTGTATTTGCAAGCCCCCCAGCGAGGAGGCTAAATCGGGCATATTCACCCAAAAAACGCCGTGCGACTCAGCATCATTGACCGGTATTCCATTAATAGTGACATTGATACGACTGGCGTCAGTCCCACGAATACGAATGCCTGTATATCCAATTCCTGCACCTGCATCGGAAGTGGTTACCATTGAAGGTGTCATAGCAAGCAAAAATGGTAAATCCTGCCCAAAGTTTTGCTTGGCAATTTCAATTTTGGTCACATTGGTAAATGCAATGGGAGTGTTGGAGGATGCCCTCACACCATTGACCTGTACTTCGGAAAGACGAATGGTGGTGAGACTGTCTTTACTTGATTGTTGCGCATGCGCTACACTACCAGCAATCAACATGCTGGCAAAAAGAAAAAATACCTTTTTCATTTTTTAAATTATTATTCCCTCCTGAAATAAACTGACGAAGGGATAAGTTAAACAAAAAAGGGGAATAATAGAGAATAGACCAAAAAAAGAGGAAAGCGAAAAAAAGCGGCTTTTCTTTCCCTGCGTCGGCATTATCCGAATCAGGTTCAATGGGTATAATCTCAGCCTGATGATACCATCAAGCACCCCTAAGATTAAGTGAATGTAAATTTACAACCGCAAAGATAGCTAAAAAGTTCAAATGCAGATAAAGGATTTTAACCAATTAAGCAAATTTGCCACATTTCCATTAACATACATTCATCTATTTCGAAAAATGTATTACCTTTGGAGTTGAATTCAAAACACAATACAAAGCTGATTAACAGAACGTTATGAAAATAATTATTCTTAAATGGTTTCTTATTCTTTCTGGGATTATTCAAATCAGCTATTGGGGCATCAGCCACCTGCTTTTTTACCGGAATGGTATCTTCACTCGGTAGGTATGGAATTGCTTGCAAGCCATCCAGGCGACACCTTAATTTTCTTAAATGAAATTGGCGTTCTAACTATTGGGATGGGACTTGCTACGATTCTTACCAGTTCGAATCCTGTGAAAAACATAGCCATTATCATTATGTTGTATGTTACCAGTATAGGTAGCATTTGCACTTCATTGTATCATATTCTAGTCAAAGGCATAGCACACGGCGAGTGGGCAACTATCATTATTATAGGAATTCAAATGACCATTCTGACTGCACTTTATCCCTGGCATTAATTGAAGAAAAACTAAGTTGGTTTTCCACACTTTAGTATTTGCATTCCTGCTTGTCAAGAGAAAAGAGGTGACTTTCTGCACCTCCCCCCGCCTTGCAGGATATATTTTTTACTTGAATAAAACTAGAAAAGTTTGATGGAATTGCAAATCCCACTTAACGATTGAATCACAAATCTTCAACTACAGGGCACGATTCAATAGTGCAGTAGCATAGGGCTCGATTTATAGCATATTCACTCTTTTGGATGTGCTGGCTTATTAAAATATGGACAGCCTTTGTAATACTTAACCTCTACAGAATCTCCTACTTTTAAAGACTGATCTTGACTGTTACCTTTATATTTTGCACCATTTACAACAAATTCATAAGAATAAGTAAACTGATGTCCAATATGTCCTCCATTTGGCAACACATTTTCTTCATTGATAATTACTCCTTTAATTTGTATTGCATTTTCGTCTACTAGCTGGTTATTTAAGATCGCATATCCAAAGTTATATAAACCATAGACAAACAATGCGAATCCAGCTAAAAGGTAAATCCTATCTGACAATCTATTCTTGTTTTTATACATCTTTTTATGAATGGCGACCTAAATATTATTCTAATGAATATAAAATGATCACCGTCAAAATCATAAATATTGGAGCAAAGATAAACGTAAACATAGCAATCATTCTACCTGCTTTGTCGGACACTCCAAATTTAGGGTCACTTCTTTCCTGTATTTTCAAAAATCTTCCCCTCTTCATATAAATATAATCTAATAGACCACCAACGACTAAGGGTGTCGACATAAACACTACGCCAGGAATATGTGTTGATTTTTGATTTCCGAATACAAAGAAATTAAATATTGACTCAAAGCCAAGTAAATAAAATAACAATGACATTGCTATTCCACTCGCTGCTTGAAATGGAATTATTTCCATTCTCACTTGCTTTTTCTCACGCATCTTTGTTATCCAGCGCACAAAATAATAATAAAAAAAATCTACTATTTTCATTAAAATCTATATTTAAGGAAGGAATGGTCTTGGGCTAATTATATCAAAGCCTTCCAGTGCTATCATTAATCCTGAAAACATGAATCAATCTGCAAACTCCATCAAATAAGCTTTAATAAAAGCATCTATGTCACCATCCATCACAGCTTGTACGTTAGATGTTTGGTAATTGGTACGATGGTCTTTTACCCTTCGGTCATCAAACACATAACTGCGTATCTGCGAACCCCATTCTATTTTCTTTTTACTAGCCTCTACTTTGGCACTTGCTGCACGGCGTTTTTCTAGCTCTAGTTCGTAGAGTTGCGACTTCAGTAAGCGGATAGCATTGTCCTTATTGCCAAATTGCGAACGGCTTTCGGTGTTCTCTATCACTATTTCGTCAGGCTGTTCGGTGACTGGATTGATAAACTTGTAATGCAATCGCACACCCGTTTCTACCTTGTTCACATTCTGACCTCCTGCCCCAGAAGA
>CANIXM010000110.1 GCA_947471245.1 Paludibacteraceae bacterium
GGTAGCGGTATTGAAAATATCAGTAGCACTGTTGGTCCCTAACCAACCCAGCTCTCCTTCGTGATTGCCAATGGTGATAAATAGAGGCATGGAGCTACACACCTTATCCCAAAAATTGCGATACAGAAGGTTGCGTTGTTCGATGTAGTATTTGTCACAAATTGGAAATTTCTCGGTGAGGAAGTTATCACCAAGGTCAATCATGAAATCAGGTTTCAGATTGAGCGCATTTTGCAAGGTGTTTCTATACGTCCTGTAATCGGACCCTTCGTCCAGATGTGGGTCTGCTTCCACTGCGAATGAAAATGTCTCACCTACTGCACGTTGTGTGTTAAATTCGCCAGCAGTTCCGGTTTTGTATGCCGAATCGCCATCTAGCTTATAGCATAATTGATAATAGTAGTGAGTGCTTGGCTGCAAGCCTGTAATGTTAATTGAAAATGGTGCATTAGCCACATAATGAACGGTGGATGTATAGCTGTCTAAATTGGTGGATGAAGTGCCATATTTGATATAAGCATTCATGGGGTAATCTGACAATGCATTAAATATGATTGATTTATCAGTTGGCACTCCCAGCAATCCAGGGGCAATAAAATCACCATTGAATCGGATCATGACTTTGTACAATGAATTTCCTGCAGTAACATACAGAATGTTTTTGTATTTTCCGCCAAAACACAGATTGCGGACTTTCACTTTTGGAGGAAAACTTATCTGACCTATTTGTTTTGCATCCTTGTCATAGACCATCACCCCACCATCGCCAAACGCCACATAGATATTGCCATACACATCTGAACAGATACCGTCTATTTCGCCAATTCCCGTAAGTTTCAAAAACACTTTTTTGTCTTTGATAGGGTCGCTCATTTTGTATTCCTCACGTAACGAATAAGAGTAAATCGTATTTGTGCTACTTTCGCAAACATACAATGTTCGCCAATCATTCACAAAAGTCAATCCATTGGGCTTGGTCAAAGTACTATCAATCACGGCCAAGGTCGAAGAGTTGTAAGGAAGGCAGTACACACCCTGAAAACTCAACTCTCGGTTGGCAACCCCAAAATCAGGATCGGTGAAATAAACGGAACCCATGTAACTTAGTGTTAAATCATTGGGACTGTTAAACTTCTTCCCATTATAAGTGGACACCACTGAAGTTAAACTTCCACTGGCAGTCATTTTTGCCACATCTCTAGCGGCAGTTCTACAGACATAGAAATCGTTCTTTTTTGTACACTCTATTCCATTGGCATTGCCAGACGGATACGCAAGTGTATCCAATCCTGTAACTGCATTCCATTTGTAGATAACATTTCCATCCACATCACTAAATACCACATAGTCATCAGGGTGGTAAGCGGGACCTTCAGAGAATTTGATGTCGGTGCTGAGCAGTTGTGGGATGCCTATTTCTATGGCAACCACTTTCGACGAACTTATTATGCCAACCATGATTAGCAATAAGCCTAGATTAGTTTTAAATGGATTTTTCATAAGAATTATTTGAAATAAGTGAACGAAATATAAAATATCAAAATCAATTTTTCAACTAATTTCAGTGAAATGCCCAAAACAATAAGTGGAAATAATCTTGAGCCTTTAGATTGGTCAAAGACGATGAATAATTGAGCAAAAATGAATAAAAACAAAATATAAATCAAAAATTTCATCCAAATAGGTTGATTTATTAAATTCTTTTTTTTATGTTTGCTATCTCTGATGTTTGAATTACTATATTTTTTTGCACTTTCTAAAGGTTTACTGGTCCCAAAAATGATTGTCGTTTTTAACAATATCTATGGAGTTCTGAAACCATCCACAAACGGAGGCGTATCCCCAAAAGCCACACGAGTAGGGAAAATTAAAATGTAAAATGATATGAGAAAACAACTACTTCTTCTATTAGCAGTAAGTATCGCTGCATTTTCTTTCGGACAAATTGCTATTCCAAACGGTAATTTGGAGTCATGGACCACTACCTCCTATGATAGTCCCACTAACTATCCTTACACTTCTATCAGTGCACAAAGTCCTGCTATTACTGTAGAAAAATCAACAGACTCTTACAGTGGCACTTATGCCGTAAAATTGAAAACAATTATCACTGGAAAAGACACTTCTTCGGGGTATTTTATTAATACTCCTCCTAATAGAGGGCCTAACTCTTGGACTGGTGGAATGGGTATAAGCGGAATGCCTAAAAGTATCAGAGGATATTATAAATACAATATTGCAGATTCTGCATGTGTGATTTTAGCTTTCAGCAAAGCGGGTGTCAATATTGGTACAGCTACGTTGAATTTTGGAGGCATTAAAAACTCTTACACCTTATTTGACCTTCCTATCCCTGCTTTTGGACAAACCCCCGATTCTGTAGCTGTAGCTTTTGTAGCTAATAAATTAATCAATGGTCAGTTAAAAGGGGTAGATGGTACAGAATTGATGTTGGACAGTGTCTCTTTCACCGGGCTTGCTTCTCAGCCAGCATTGATGAATGGCAACTTTGAGTCGTGGACTACCACTTCAAATCATTCTTTGGACAAATGGTTTCATGATAATCAAGGATTTACAAGGACAACATCTTCGTATCAAGGCAGTTATGCAGTAGAGCTTACGTCATTCAAAGAAGACAGCAACGGAAAAGATCAATGTAGATATGCTTCGTTTGCAAATTTCAAATACGGGGGTAATTGCTCACCTCAATGTACAACAATTGATGGACTGCCTTACACCAATACTGTTGACACTTTTGCTTTTTACTATAAATACTTCCCTGCAAACGTAGGTGATAGCACTGAGGTAAGTCTAAATTTCAAAAAGGCTGGGGTACAATTCTTCGGTGCTAGTTACGCAATCAAAGCAGCTTCAAGCTTTACTCTTGCACAACTTCCATTTGACATCTACCAAACGCCTGACACCGTACTTATTGAGTTTAGATCTTCCTCGTGGAGAGACACACTGGTGAAATATGTAGGTGCTAAACTGATAATTGATGACGTGCATTTTAAGAAAAAACCTGGAATCCCAACAAGTCTGGGTCAACCACAAGAAGGCATCCAAATCACTCCTAATCCTTGCAATGGAAAATTCCACATCAAAGGTATCACTGCTGACAATTCCATTGTGGAACTGTACAACCTACAAGGAGTTAAGGTGTATTCCAATCCTAGTTTTGACAAAATAAAAGATGATGAAATAGATATTTCGTCGGCAGGCAAGGGTGTATATCTGTTAAAAATCGTTGAAGGCAGTAAGACTACTACCCACAAAATAGTGGTAGAATAGAGTTTATAGTCAACTACAGATATTAAAATCTCCCTCCGAGCATAAAGCTTCGGAGGGAGATTTTTTTTGAAAGTGTTGTCAAGCAGTAGGACAATTTTTATTATGACTGATAGAATGTATTGGTTCAATTGCCGTCCCATTTATGGGACGGAATAAATGTGCAAGAATCACAGGGCTTTAGCCAAATTCTATCATTGTTTGGCTAAAGCCAATATCTTTTTCTGCCCATTTGTCCTGCCCATAAATGGACAGGCAATTGACACATAGAAAATATAATATTATTTAGTTTTTAGCTTCGCTAAGCCAGAAATGTACGATCAATAAATGCTTGAAATGCTTCTTTGTATTGTTCCCCGATGGGAATAAACAGCTTTTGGTCAAAGACGATGCGGTTACGTTCTATCACATTCACATGATCCAGATTGACAATGAAAGAGCGATGCACCCGCATGAACTTGTTTTTTGGTAGTTGCTCCTCAATGTTTTTCAGTCTCAGCAGCGTAGAAATAGGCTTTTGATTGATGATGTGAATCTGAATGTACTCATTCGCACTTTCAATGTATCGGATATCTGCCAGTTGCACACGTATCAATCGATACTCCGATTTGACGAATAAGCACCCCTGGTTTGTTTCAATCGTTTCGGCTTGACGTTGGTTCAGTTCAAACCAGTTTTTGGCTTTGGTGGCAGCTTTGAGGAATACCTCGTAGCTAATGGGTTTGAGTATGTAGTCCAGCGCGTCCACCTTAAACCCTTCCAGCGCATATTCACTGTAGGCTGTTGTAAATATAACTTGAGGAGCTGCGGTCAGTGATTTCACAAAGTCCATCCCATTCAAGTCGGGCATATTGATGTCCACAAACATTAGATCCACATCCTTAGTAGCTAGTATGTCAACTGCTTCGAATGCACTCTGACACAGCGCCACCACTTCCAGAAAGGGTGTTTTTTCGATGTATGCCTTTATCTGCTGCAGTGCAAGTGGCTCATCGTCTATTGCTAAACATTTAATTTTCATAGGTTTATTTAGATATTGATGGGGATGCTCAGGTTCACTTCAAAGTAAGATGGTTCGTCCTTTAATTCCAATATATAATCATCTTTAAAAAGGATTTCTAGGCTTTTTTTGATATTTGAAAGCCCTATACCAGAATATTCTTTATCAATTTCTTGAGTTATCTTGTGTTTGCTGTTTTTTATTTGACAGATCAGCCGTTTATCTATTATCTCCAGTTTAAATATTACATACGATTCCACTTGATAGCTAACCCCGTGTTTGAATGCATTTTCCAAAAATGAAATATACATCATGGGCGGTATCTGAATATCAGGAATTTGTGCTGGTAATTCGATACTAATTTTTACTTTTTTAGAAAACCTGAGTTGCATCAATGAAATATAACTTCGAATGAATTCAACTTCTTTGGGCAGGCTGGTGTGACCCTGTGCTGTGTCGTAGAGCAGATAGCGCATCAACGTGGAAAGGCGGATGATGGCATCTTTGGCTGTAGTGGTATCAATATCCACCAGGGCATGAATATTGTTCAGCGTATTCATAAAGAAATGTGGACTTACCTGATGTCTGAGTAGTGCTAGTTCTGTCTTCAACTGTTCCTTCTCTATATCTTTCCGTTTGTCTTCTTCATTGATCCACTGCGACATTATTTTGAAAGCAGTACTTGCTCCTATCACCAGTAATGAAATAATCAAATCCTCAATCAGCACCATGATAAATGGCTTTTCCTCATGGGGTGGTGGAGATGGTCTGAATCCCATAGGTGGAGCCATTTTAGAGCCAAGCTCCATGGGCGGCATGCCAGGACCAAGTTCCATGGGTGGCATGGAGACAGGTTCATGTGGGCGTCTGAAGTTGTCTATCATTAAATTTCCTCCAATCAGGATGGCAATCATAAGTACGATGGAACTAATGTAAATAAGGTATTTTCTCTTAAACAAATACCTTGGAACCAGCCAGTATGAATTTAGAATAAAGACAATGAAAAAAAATGAGATATTGATCCAATCATCAATCATCCTATCCCACTGGATATCACCAAAATGACGGTGAATGAAAAATGGTGTGCCGAATACGCCTGCCCATATCAGCGTGAAAGCTAGGTATTCGACCAGTTGTATATTTATCTTTTTGAAATTCATTCTGTTAGTGTAATTGAGAATTTGCTAAAATTGAGACAAGCACCATTATTACTTACTACGATACTTATTTAAAAGTTTTGAGGAACTTGAAGATTATAGGGATTTTTGGAATTCATCAAACTTAGAATTAATGTACTAATCCACCAAATTTTATCAGTAAAAAGTTGATATTTATCAGTAAAATAGAGGATAAAGTGATGGGGGTGTATCCAATATCCATAAAAATTTCATTATCTTTTTGTCAAACTTCTTCTCATTCTCCATTCAAAGCCTTACCTTTGCACTTCATTTAATCAAATAGTGCATGTTCCAACAAACCACTACCTTACACAAATCACCTATATACTTTAGACGCTGGTCTAGAAAAGGTTATGCTGTGTTTGTGTCACGTCACAACGAGGTGGTGATATCCGAATGTGCTACTTCCATCACCCAAGGATTAACTCCAAAAACTAAAAAATCATTGAAAAGTATGTATAGCGTTTCTCAATTAGAGGAGAAAGTGCTTTCTGGTGGTCTGATCAACGAGCAAGAAGCCCTGTGGCTGGCACTCGAAGCAGACAAAGAAACACTTTATGCGGCCGCCAACCGCCTCCGCCTTCATTTCTGTGGCAATAGGATGGATCTTTGCACCATCATGAATGCAAAATCTGGTAAATGCAGTGAAGACTGCAAATGGTGCTCACAGTCGGCCTACTACAAAACCAACGTGAAAGTCTATGAACTGATAGACCACCAAGAAGCTGTAAAACAAGCTCAAATCAATAAAAATGCTGGTGCTCACAAATTCTCACTCGTCACCAGCGGCAGAGACATCTCACACGCCAACCTCGACAACCTCTGCAAGATTTACGAAGACATAGCCAAAACCAACGACATCCACCTGTGTGCGTCCATGGGACTGGTTGACCGTCCCAAACTCGAAAAACTGAAAGCCGTAGGAGTGAAGATGTACCATTGCAACATTGAAACAGCTCCATCACTTTTCCCTAAACTTTGCTCCACGCACACCATTGAAGAAAAGCTGGAAACGCTGCGCACAGCTCGCGAACTGGGCATGACGCTGTGTTGCGGTGGCATCATAGGCGTGGGCGAAACCATGGAGCAGCGCGTAGAAATGGCCATGACGCTCCAGCCGCTCAATATCGAATCCATTCCGCTCAATTTGCTGAGTGCCATCCCAGGTACCGATCTTCAAAACGCCGAGCCAATTACCGACGACGAGATACTCACCACCTTTGCTATGTTCCGCTTTGTCAATCCTCGGTCGGGCATTCGGTTTGCATCAGGCAGGATAAAAATTCAACACATGCAAGAACGAGCACTCAAAGCAGGCATGAATGCCGCATTGATAGGCGACC
>CANIXM010000111.1 GCA_947471245.1 Paludibacteraceae bacterium
ATCATACCATTTTGTTTTTTGTTGCATTGTTTGAGACTGGGCTGCTCATGTACACCTGTGGACAGTGGGTTATCAGTTGGGATAGTTCGTTTTTTGATGGTTTGATGACCACCAACATATCTATAAACACCTATATAAAAGCCAATTACACACTACTTATTGGATTCAACATCCTTTGCTTTCTCGTCACTACACCCTATTTTTATTTTGGTCATGAAATCACAGTCATGCACCTGGTGGCATTCCTCTATAACACGGGGGTCAATGTGTTTTTATTAATTATCTTGGCCATTTTCAACACACGAAAAATTGACCTCTCGCGGAGCAGTACCATGAATTATCAGGGCACCTCCTTCAAAGGTTTTTTAATAATGATTCCAATGATGACCATCCCACTAGTTGTCATCTGGCTGACTAGTACATTTGCCAGTTACACTGTAGGATTGTGGGTGCTTGGTGGCTTAGGCATCACAGGACTTATTTCACACCGATATTTGATAAAGCAATTAGTCCAAATTTTTAATGCAAAAAAATACGCCCTAGCAGACGGTTTCAGAGAAAGAGAATTATAAGTATCACACCAGATTTGAATAAATACTTGTACGATGATTGAAGTTATTGATTTAAAAAAAGTATATGGGGGCATAACCGTGTTGGACGTGCCGCATTTATCGATTCTTCCGGGTGAAAGCTTTGGGCTAGTAGGTAATAATGGAGCAGGAAAAACCACCCTTTTTCGCCTCATTTTAGACCTCACTGAGCCGACAACAGGCGAAGTGAAAATATATGAATTGCGAGTAAAAAGGAATGATGCATGGAAAGCCACTACTGGATCATTCTTGGACGAAAGTTTCTTGATTGACTTTTTGACACCTGAAGAATATTTTTATTTCATCGGCAAACTCCATAATAAAAACACCTCAGAGGTCGATGAGTTTATGGTGTCAATGACTGAGTTTTTCAATCAAGAAATAATGGACAAAAAGAAGCTGATTCGAGACTTCTCCAAAGGCAATCAGAAAAAAATAGGCATCGCAGCAGCCCTGCTTGGTGACCCACAAATATTGATTCTCGATGAACCATTTACTGCTTTAGATCCATCGTCACAAATTCGGCTAAAACGATTTTTAGCCGAACTGCAAGACAAACTGAATCTTACATTGCTCATATCCAGCCATGATTTAAACCACATAACTGATGTTTGTCAGCGCATTGTTGTACTTGAAAAAGGGCAAATTGTAAAAGACATTCAAACCAATGAGGGTACGCAATCCGAACTGGAGGCATACTTTGCAGTCTAACTCCTTGCATTTACACCCTATTTATTGCAAAGTATTCAAACAAATTGACGTAATAAAGCGTTTTCATAATACAAACTAACACAAATATTACTCAAATTATGGAAACACCCTCAACGAACTTCACTCCTATAGGCTTAGATCTAGAAGCGGACAAAAACTATGCATGGTGTGCATGCGGCAAATCAAACAAACAACCATTTTGCGACGGCTCACATGCAGGCTCAGGAATCAGCCCACAGCTTTTCAAAGCAGAAAAAGCGGGCACATATTACCTCTGCACATGCAAAAAATCGGGTAATGCACCTTATTGTGATGGCAGTCATAAAAAATAATCAAAAAAAAATTGTGGCACAACTTTTGTTTTGATGTTATTACAGTACACTCATTCAGTAATAACATCAAAACAACAAAGCCATGAAAACACTTTTAATCATCATCACCATCATTAGCATTTCTACTCTATCATGCGCAGAGGTAATCGTTATCGAAAACCATGAACCTCAACACGGACCTCATTTCAGACATTCTCAACTCGAAAGAAAACATGTTCGAATGCATAATCGCCACAACAATTTTCACCACAGAATGCATCAATCAAGCGAACGCATCATAGTGGAACCAACTCGGGTTGTAAAGGTGATTCACTACAGAAAGCCACTCCCTGTAAACAGGCACATGAGCCCTCATTCATATCATAACAGATATTGAGAACTGGATATGTATTTGAATAGTAAATATTTGGTAAAAAAACCACTCCAGAAATGAAGTGGTTTTTTGTTATTACATGCTGACTACTCAGCTTTCAAAAAGCTCATTATTGGCTTGATTTTATTAGCATCTAGGTTTAATGTTTCAATTAGCTGAACGGCTTGATTGTAGTTGGCTGGAAAACCCTTCAACTCCATCAAAGCTGACTCAGGCGCATACTGTATTCTATTGGGTGTCTGCTCAGCGTAAGGCATCATATTGGGCAAATTACCAGCTTCATACGTATTGTACATACCCTTGACTATAGGCAACTGAGTTGACAATCGGCTAAACTTGGCACGAAGTCCATCAGTGAGTGCATACATGCTGTCTAGCGGTATTTCAAACTCAAGCACCACATCAATGGCTTCAGTTGCTGCCGATAGATATAATTGCACACTGGAAGTCAACGTTGTTGCCAAATAAGAGGTTACCGCTTTTTGCCCATTGAAAGTGGCACTTGCTATAGGCAAGGTATTGAGCAGGTCAACAATAAAACTACGCTTATCAGAAATTCCTTCATAACTACCTTTACGTGGCTCAATGTGCAACTTAACGGTTTTACCTGCTGACTGTTGCGATATAGCGGTAGTAGCATAAGCACCATCAACATATTTATTGGTCTTTCCATCATCTTCATAAACGGTAGTTTTTCCAGATTTTCCAGGAAAAACTGCCAATACTAGTGTGTCAGTTTTTTGTTGAAGATTTTGAGCATTTCTCAGCATCGGAATAATAGCACCCGATTTTACATAGACAGGTATTTCATTGATAGCGAAGTTTCTTTCGTATTGTTTTCCTCCCTTTATTGTTTTTCCAGTAAACCACTCCATCCACTCACCATCGGGCAACCACACTTTTGCTTTAGCCATCAAATTAACATGGTCAAGACTATCCACTACTGGAGAAACTATCATGTCTGACCCAAACATGTACTGCTGTTTATTGGTATAGGCCTCATTCGCCTTAGGATAATCATAATACATGGGGTGGCAAATTGACACCGCACTGTCATAAGCTATACGTGACTGGCTATAGACATAAGGAGCGATAGCATACCTCATGCGAATGGCTTCACGCATCACCTTGAAATCTTCCACCGGATAGGCGAAAATCCTACGTTCGATTAATGGGCTTTTGCTTCCATGTGTGCGTAAGATAGGACTAAAGGCTCCAAATTGCAACCAGCGGATATATAATTGGGCTGAGCGTGCTTCATGGTCATATTCCTGCACATACATGTGCCCTCCGATATCATGACTCCAATACCCATAGCCCACATTGGATGCGGTAGATGTAAAGTAGGGTTGAAAAGCCAATGATTTCCAATTGATATAAGTATCGCCAGAGAATCCAATCTGATAGCGGTGGTTACCCATCCCTCCCCAGCGGTGAAACAGAAACGGACGGTTGTTGGTATTGCGTTCCATATCAGTAAAGAAGCAGTAATTCAACCACCATGTTGGGTTCAGTCCTTCTATAGGTGTATATCCCCACTGTTGCCAGTCGAGCCACCAGAAGTCCACGCCTTGCTTTTCGAGCGATCGGATCAACACATTAAAATATGATTTTGCGAAAGTTTTATTGGTAATATCAAAAGGTATAGATTTTCCAATAGATACGGTATCCCAACCCACTTTTTTTCCGAATACTTTATCATAAGGCATTGGTTTGTTGGTGTCAATTTTTAATGCCTCTATCATTGGAACATACATCTTCTCTTGTGGAGAGACACCCGATGCAGGGTGGAGATTAAGTGCGTTTTTTACTTTGGAAGTTTCCATCCATTCAAGCATCTTTGGTGCATTGGGAAACAGATTCGTATTCCACGTATAACCTGTCCAACCTTTGGTCTGACCAAACAAATCCTTTGGTGATTTGTGCCATCCCTTTCTCGTTGACAGACTATCAGTAGGATGCCAATCCATATCTATAATAGCCACATCCACAGGGATGCCAAAAGCTTTCAAATCAGTGACCAGTCCTTTCATTTCGGTGTCGGTGTATGCCCAATACTTACACCACCAATATCCAAAGGCATATTTGGGAGGCATAGGGATTTTCCCTGCTACTTGGGTGTAGTCATACAGAGCTTGTTTGTAATCCAGCCCATATCCAAAAAAGTAGAGATCCTGAACTTCTTTTGAATCACGTGGAGTAACCCAGTTCCAGTCAGTAGCACCGTCGAAAAGATTGTTTTTAGAGTCATCAACGAGCGCCCATCCGCTGCGCGAAACCAGACCTTTTTCTAGTTGTACTTTTTGGTTGTACCAAGGTATGGTATCGCCACAGGCGTTATCTAGTGTGCGAGTAGTACCCAGCAAGTTGGATTTATCAGTGTCGCCGTAGTGCCAAGTTGTTTTTTTACCGTTGACCATCAATTCCACCATGAGGTTTTCTGGATTAAAGGCTCCTGTACCCTTCTTGTATTTCAGCGTCAAGGCATTGGTCTGAATGGTCAACCAGCCAGATTTTACCGACTTACTGTATTTTGGCACAGACAGATTTCTGTTCAAAAACGTAAGAGACGCTTTATCCTCAAAGACAGCTTTGGGGCTGTATTCCATACGGATAAGACGATTGGTCAAGATGGTAAACCGGGCATTTTCATCCGTCACCATGGCATCTGATTGTGCCTTTGGATTGTAACGTGAATCAGGTTGATTACTCAGGTTTAAACCGCCCGCTTTGTTCTGACCAAAAAGAATGGAACTGCAACAAAGAATACAGACAAGAAATTCCATTTTCATTTTCAACATGGATTTATTGTGATTTATTGGTTAATGGTTTGTTTTTCAAATTTAACTAAAGGTTTCAATACATTACAGCCCTGACTTTTGTGGCTATCTCTTCAATCATGCAAAATAGTATCACTCCAATACGAGCAAAACTCCAGGTGGTGAAACATCACCCTTTGATGCTGATGAAGTGCCTACGATTTTTAATAATTCTCCATCCAGCAATACCGATTTATCATTAATTTTGACCAAATCCGTTATTTCTACCGCTTTGTTTCCAGCCAAGTCTTGTGCGAAAATGTGCTTACAACCCTTTTCTGCAAAATTAATTTTTAGCGATTTGTAATCACCAAAAACTCCAATTTTGGTAGGTTTGTCACAATGTATTACCACATCGGCAAGCGGATACACAAATCCCTTTACCGAATCGGTTCTTATTAGAGTAGCAACCGCATAATTTCCATTGGGAAATCGACTGCAAAGCACATACGGCAAGGTTTCGCCTTTCACTTCGGGGAGTTGCATGCCACGAGACACTCTGGCGGGCGCTGCCTGAAGTATGGTTTTTCCATTCACCCATTTTGCCCAAGTATCACCGGGTTTAAATTTCCAATAATCATACAGGTAGGCGGTGTCCAACTTCTCACTGACCGACCCCACCTGAAAGGCAGGTGCCAGTCGTTGCCATTTCATAGCTCTTACGAGTGCATCCATCTGATTTTTCACTCTCAATGGATCGTAGTTTTGACCTGGCACATCGATAAAGGCAGGATGGCGCATCACACCAATGGCGCATCCCAAAGCAGCAGCGATATAGGGTTCATCTTCACAATTGATAATACCTTTACCTTCTGGCGCCGATGAGAAACTACCGAGAATCTGAGCTACTCTGTCTAGCGTAGTGGGAATAGAAAGTTGAGCTGTGACGTCGTAGGTGCGCAACACATCTGAAAACTGCATTACCTCATGCGCTTTTTCTAGTGCTTTGCCATTTTCCCAGTTTTTGAATTTTCCTGTTTTTCTATAGTTTGGATCATCCCACGGACATTCATCATCATTCAACGGACCGCTACCTCGAGCATTTTCTACCCACAATCCTGGCGCTTCCTCTCTGGAAATACGGCTTAGCATTTTTCTAAACCAGAGTTCGCCGCCAAAGCAACCGTAATCCACCTTCCAGTATTCGATACCCGCGGCTTTGCTCCAACGCATACGCTCACGAAAATAGTTTTCGACCTCACTTTCTGTAGCCACTCGTCCTTTCATATCCTTTGGGGTTTGGGCAGCAATCCAAAGCCCAGCACCTTTCCAACCAGCTTCTTTACACATCCTATTGAGTGTTTTCAATCGCTCTGCAGGTGAACCTACGCAAGATGGAAATTTATCTGTCGCCACCTCGTGTGTGCCAATCACCCATTTGTTGGCTTTGTCGTGATACGAATCTCCTGCTATATCCCAGCCCACATCAAAAGTAAGGTACATATCTTTCTTGATGGCCTGAGGCATCATTTTCTCCCAACCAGGATGTTGGAAGACCACTTTTTCGGTAAGATTATCAGAAGGAACGGTATGGTCACCAAGTCCGATTACGTGTGCGAGAGTAAATGTGTCCACCGCAAAATTCTGTGCCGACCAAGTACACCAATAATTGGGGGTAACGCCAGGTGCATCGGGCATAAAGTTTAATTGTGAATGGATAAGGCGTTGATCTATAGTCTCTTTGTAAGAATTATTTTTTGCAAAAACTGTAAACGAAAGACTAATTAATAGGAAGGTGGTAAGTTTTTTCATTTGATTAAAGTTTTAAGCCCCTTAAATCTCCGCCAGCTGGCGGAGACTTTCAGAGAAAGTTTGTTGAAGTAATCATGCCCCAGCGTGTCCAACTTATTAATTTTGGCAATAGGAGTTTTGGTTAATTTATATACAGGTGCTTATTGTAAAAAATACGAGGTTCAAAGATAGATAATTCTTTTGAAT
>CANIXM010000112.1 GCA_947471245.1 Paludibacteraceae bacterium
ACCTCGCTTATCTCACAGCGACCTTTTCGTAGTCCTCATCATACCATCTCGGATGTGGCGCTGGTGGGTGGTGGCACTTTTCCTCAACCGGGTGAAATATCACTGGCACACAATGGTGTTTTGTTTTTGGACGAATTGCCAGAGTTTAAGCGCACCGTGTTAGAGGTGATGCGGCAACCATTGGAGGATAGGAAAATATGCATTTCACGTGCCAAATTTGCCATCGAATATCCCGCCAGTTTTATGCTCGTAGCCTCTATGAACCCTTGTCCGTGTGGTTACTACAATCATCCTGAACGCGACTGCATGTGTGCTCCTGGTGTGGTGCAGAAATACTTGAGCCGCATATCAGGGCCGCTGTTGGATAGGATAGATATCCACATCGAGATAGTGCCTGTACCTTTTGAGAAGCTGTCTGAAATGAAGGAGTCCGAAGCGAGTGAGAAAGTTCGGGAGCGTGTAATGAAAGCACGTAACATTCAAGAGGAGCGGTTTAAGGATATTGCTGGCGTATATTGCAATGCACAGATGTCGTCCAAGCAAATGCGCACTTATGCTCAGCCAGATAAGGCAGGCTCTGAGTTGCTCAAAAATGCCATGCTTCGCTTAAATCTTTCAGCCCGAGCGTACGACCGCATCATCAAAGTGGCACGTACCATTGCCGACCTCGATGATTCAGAACCCATACTTTCTAATCACATCGCAGAAGCAATCAACTACAGAAATCTTGACAGAGAAGGATGGGCGGGGTGACCTTAATAATTGATAATTGATAATTGATAATTAATAATTCAGACGGGGTATTGTGAAGTGGGACGAGGGCGAACATGTTCTATAAATGCTTGAATAGAACCGATTTTTTTGCTTATAGCCTGTTAAAAATAATTTTCCCCTCCCCAAACGAAAAAAAAGCACCAAACAAATTTATGTTTAGTGCTTTTTAGCTCTCCCTCTTGGACTTGAACCAAGGACCCTCTGATTAACAGTCAGATGCTCTAACCGACTGAGCTAAGGAAGAATTTAAAAAAATGTTACATTTTCTTGTCAAATGCGTTGCAAAAGTAATAGGTTTTATTGAAATATGCAATATCTTTGTGGAAAAATTTGAGTAAAAATATATGAAAAAAGTTTTAGGATTAGGTAATGCGCTGACTGATATTTTATTACAAATTGAAGATGACAGCATTTTAAGTCAAATTGGTTTCCCTAAAGGGAGTATGCAGTTGATTGATGAACAGAAAGTACTTGAAATAAGTGGTGTTTTCTCTGGTTATTCCAAAAAAATGGCTGCAGGCGGCTCATCTGCTAATACCATTTGTGGTATTACTAAGCTTGGAGGAGAAGCTGGATTTGTAGGAAAGATCGGAAAAGATCAGGTTGGGGAGTTTTTTAGTAGCGATTTGGTCAAGAATGGCGTCCTGCCACAAATGCTGAGAAGTGCCAACCCTTCTGGTTCATGTACTGTGTTGGTGTCACCTGATGGTGAGCGCACGATGTGCACATTTCTGGGTGCAGCGAGTGAGTTATTGGCCAGCGAATTGAATGTCGAAATGTTTAAGGGTTACGATATTTTTCATATCGAGGGCTATTTGGTGTTCAATCAGGAGTTGATACGTCGTGCTGTGCAGTTGGCCAAAGAAGCTGGACTGACAATAAGCATAGATATGGCAAGTTATAATGTCGTTGAAGCGAATCTGGACTTTTTAGGTGAAATTGTAAGTGAATATGTCGATATAGTTTTTGCCAATGAAGAAGAAGCACGTGCTTTTACTGGATTAGAACCATTGGAGGCATTGTACAAAATCTCTGAACAATGTGCCATTTCTGTTGTTAAAGTAGGCAAGGATGGTTCATATATCAAGTCGGGTGATCAAGTCATTCGTATCCAACCACACACTGTCAATTGTATTGACACCACCGGTGCAGGTGATTTGTATGCAGCTGGTTTTCTTTTTGGACTTTCTAATGATTATTCACTAGAAAAGTGTGGAAACCTTGGTTCTTTTGTTTCAGCCAAAGTTGTGGAGGTACTTGGTGCTAAAATGCCTGAAAATGTGTGGAGTGATATTCATATTTCAATTTCGAGATTTTAGGTAGCACCATCTGTTAGCCCAATTAAGATAGAATTATCATTTTTTTTAATCAAAACTATATTATTTACTGCTTTTGAATCATTCAAAAGATATTGCACATTGATTTTTTTATGGAAATAGATGAAGAATTGGTACGTTGTAGGCCATGTGGCTATGTAATGAAAGAGAGTGAACTGAATGGCGGTGTTTGTCCAGCTTGTGGATTACCTCACAATGTTTTTGAACCATATCGTGAAAGAGTATCTGCCAATCGGTTGTTTATTTTAAGTTTGGATATTCATCCCATTGCCATCCATTTGTCACAGACCTTTGTTGGGTTAATACCCTTACTTATCGTGTTTCATTATGTTTTTCCTGGATACAGAGAGCAAATGATACATTCGGTGATAGATTTCTCCATTTTTATGTTGCCACTGTCATTGATACTATCTACCATTTCAGGTATCGTTGATGGTTTGACGAGGTTTAAGACTTTAAAAACGCCACTTTTGGTGTCCAAAATCTATTATAGCATTGCCATCATGATTTTTGCTTTTGCGCAGTGGTTTACCTCTACGCCTGGTGAATATGATTTGATTACTTTGGCATTGAGTGGAGTGTCCCTATTTTGTGCTGTTAAGCTAGGGCTTATGGGGAAAAAGCTGTTGGATGTGATTTTGCCAGGAACCTATCAGATACGCAAAAAGAAGAAAGCAAAGCCTGCTCCTCGACCTGTAGTGCCTATACCTAAGGCTGAAAGCCTTGATGATTAGATATAATTGACAATTGACAATTGACAATTGATAATTAATGGCTGGATGAAGTTTTTTTGTTTGAAAGTTGTTTTTATAAATCAAATGCAAGGTTTTTACAATACAGTATTCTACAGCTTTAGTTTGGACGACTAAAAGAATCAAGAATCAAGAGCCAAGAATAAAAAAGCCCCAAAGTTGATTTCAAACTTTGGGGACTTTTTATTTGTTTCGAGCTTATTTCTTCTCTGCGGCTTTTTCATCCATTTTCTTTTGGCAAGCTTTTTCTTCGCCTTTTTTGCAACAAGCAGTTTTGTCACCTTTTTTGCAACAAGCTTTGTTGTCTTTGTTACAACAAGTTTTTGCTTTTTCTGCTGGTTTAGCATCTTGGGCACTTACCATGACTGGAGCAAGCAAGAATGCTGATACAAACATTGATACAATTAGCTTTTTCATAATCATTTATTTTTTTTGAGGGTTTAAATTTGATATATAACGCAAGTTAAACAATATTAGTTTATCTGTTTGTCTATTTTGCACATTTTGTGACTTTTTTACGATTTTTATTTTTTTTGATGGCTTAATTAACTGAATGGAATTGGTGAAAATCTAAATTCATTTTTTAACTTTACTGACAAATATTAAATCCGAAGAAAAATGAAAAATTATTTGAAATTTAATTTGACAGGTGAAAAATTATTCCCTGTTATGTTTTTGATTATCATGTTGATAGCCATGCCACTAATTTATATTATTTATGAGTTATCCCAATTTGATTCGACTTCATTCAAAGAAGTGTGGGTTTTGATTCCTATCCTAGGAGGATTTATGATATTCCCAATTTTGTTGAGCTACTATGTAGAGAAAATGAAAATTGAAGGCTTTGAATATGAAGGTAAGTCAGTTGAGTTTAATGGAACGTTCAAGGAATTTGCAAAACAATTTTTTATCGGACTCTTCTTGTCAATAGTTACTGTTGGAGTTTATATCCCTTGGTTTATAACCAATTTGCAAAAGTTTTATGTTAATAATTCTTCGTATGAGGGTTATCGTCCCGAGTTTTTGGGAAAAGGATTAAAGCTGTTTTTGATAATTACGTTCCTAGCTTTGGTGCCAAGTATTTTTGGCAGCATTATGGATAAAGCTATCAATGTGTTTCATCAACCTTTACTAATTTTTGTTGTGGGTGGTGTGGTGATGGTAATTAAAATGATAATCATGTCGCCATTTTACTATTTCCAGTATAGATGGTATTTTGACGCACGGTTTAAGGGATTGACTATACTCTGGAATACTGACACTTGGGATTCAATCCTTGCAATAATTAAGCAAAGTTTATTTATGTTTTTAACCTTTGGCATCTATTTACCAGTGGGTTATCTGAAATTATATAAATACTTTGCAGAACGAACTGTAGCCGTAAATGAAAATGAAAACTATCATCTGGGTTACGACCTCGAACCAATGGCCGATTTTAAATTTATCTGGGGACAAGCTCTGATGACAATTATCACCATCGGCATTTACTTCCCATGGGCATATTGCAAAGTGATGAGCAGGGTAGTGGGAAAAACGTATATAATTAAGAATTAACAATTAATGGTATCGTCCTGAAATAGGTTTCCATATGAGTCTGTACAATACATGATCATAAACAAATTTCAAGACATTATTTACTTTTTGGTTTGACGTCAATTAGGGAAAGGTCATTACAAAGAAATACACCAGGAGAAATTCAATTACAGAAGTGATTCTATCTGATAATTTTTATTCATATTTCGTACAACTATAGCTATTTCTTCCCTAAATGAAGCTGGTGAAAGTATCTCGATATCATTGCCCAAGGATAACAATTCTTGTTTGAAATCAAAAGTTGGTTTGATAAAATACTGAAAAATAATTTCATCGTCAACTACACCAATTTCTTTTTGTGAGTGGTGCAAAGGCAGTGCACGTAGGTAATTGGCTTGCCATGAGTTCACTTTTAATTGAACGGTTTGTGCCACAATGTTTTCGTCATGGATAATGCCAAAACAATGTATAAAGAATTCTTCAGGAATCAAATCTACTGGCATTTCATATTTTTCCTCTATAATGACTAAGTATTGAATGCGATCCAAGGCATGAATGCGTACTTTGTCACTTTTTCCAATTACATACCAACGTTGTTTAAAAACCTTTACAAAGTATGGCTCAAAGGTGTAAGTGGATGAAGCGTTTCGACTATAGGATTGGTAAGTCATTTCCATTTTCAAGCCATCACGCATTGCTTCAATAATAGTTGTAAGGTAATGTTGTCCTGAAGGTATCTGCTCAACTAATATTCGTTGTTTCAGCTTATGGCTCTCATTGATGAGATTATTAACGGCAAAAGTATTCAGTAACCAAGTCCGTACTCCACCACGATTCATGTCCTCTGTATTATCTATAAAGTACTTGTACGTGCTTTTATTGCAAATGATGTTCACATCAAACATCTCTTGAATGGCTGTTTTGTGGTTGTGAAAGGTTTTTAATGGTAGGTCTATATTATCTGACATCGAATTCCGTAACCACTTGTTGTTAATTTCCTCGAAGGTCAGACCCGATTCACCACTGTTGTAGATGGTGTCCACTAACCAGATGTAACGGTTGAATAGTTCGGAACTTTTGGTGTGTTTGGATTTTGAAGTTTTCATAAATTAATATCATTATGAACTTTAAAAATTACTGTTCTTTAGTTAATTCCGTTCTAAACTCATTAAGACAAAGAAAGATGTTTTTGACAATTTCTTCAACTGAAATTTTTGAGCCATCACCTAATTCATTAGTGTTTAAACTACCTAACCATGTGTTTCTTTCCACAAAATTAAGCTCTCTTAAAACCGTAATATATTTTTCTTGATGTTTTAATCCTGAATTAAAATCATTGTTTGTTTTTTTAAATCCCCTGATACCTATATAACCTTTTTCTTTCGAAGTAATTGTTAGCTCTAAAATGTCATCTTCGATTCCGTTGAAAGTCATCCGTATTTTATCTGAATTTTTCTCTGAAATCTCATTTAGTCCATATTCACCAATTAATGTTGAATCAGACTGTAGAAGTTGGATTGTTTCTTGAATCTCAGAAATTGAAATCTGATTTTTTGAAGGGAGAAATACATTTGAATATTCAGAGGCAATATGGGTGTTAGTATTCTCGGAAAAATTATTTAACAATGCCTGAACGTTTGGTCTTTTTGAACTCATCTGGATATATCGTGGGTGATAAAATGAATTTTCATCAAATTCAGGTAGAAGATATCGATTATTGGATTTTAGACAATCGAAAATATACTCTGCTTTTTGCCTAAGAATTTTAAAATTTACATCTTTTGATTTACCAGTATTTCCCCAGCCAAAATATACAGGCTTATCTCCACATTGTTTTATGTCATCATCAGTCGAGAATAGATGGATGCTGTCACTTTCTTTATAAGTCTTTAATGCACTTGATAAGTCCGCATCACGTAAATTAAACAAATTGAATAATTGAATTACACCATTGAGTTGTTTGCCTTCATTTATATAGGAGTTGTTAAAAATACGATTAATCCATCCCATAGTCGGATCGGAATTAAATTCTCTCCAATCGTCAGGACGATTTAAACCTGTAAGTTTACTAATTTCGGTCAACACACTATCATCTAATTTATTTTCAGATATTGGTTTTGCACTTCCAGGATTGATTAGAATAATACTACCAATTAAATTCCAACAATTTCCAAATTGTAATAAAGTATTTCTTCTGTAGTTGATATTATTTTCAGTGAAATATCTTGCATAAACTTTCATAGTTGTGGTTTTTAAGTTAATTTATTTCCAAAGATAATGTTTTATTCCCAATTGAACAATATCTGTTTTTCACACATCTATCGTATAATACAATAGAGGC
>CANIXM010000113.1 GCA_947471245.1 Paludibacteraceae bacterium
AATTCTTTGCGCAGAAGGAAATAATGAGCAAGTTGAATTGTTGAAATTAGAAGATACAGGTATAAAAATAGCAGAATATCTCACAGAATTGCCTGACAAAAAAATACTAAAGCAAAAACTTCATAGCACAATTGAGTTGAATAAGCAACGGCTTGATTTACAGAAAGATTTAAAAGACTTAGAACTTGAATAGCAATTTCCTGAGTTCTCCCTAATTTCTCAGCATTGACTTGGGGTCAGTGACTTTTGCTTGGTGGTGTTAGGAGTAAGGCACTAGCCTTGTATCATCCAGTCTTGGAATCATGGCATTTAACAGACCTAACAGGTTCTTAAAACCTGTTAGGATAAAAAATTTCAGCCTTTAAAATTCACTTCGGCATTAGTTCCTCCAGCTAATGGGGCTTAACTATAAATCACATGAATACTTATATTGCTTTGTTGCGTGGCATCAATGTCAGCGGGAAGAACATCATCAAGATGGATGCATTGCGGAAGTTGATGCTGAATGTTGGGCTACAGGACGTTCAAACCTATATCCAAAGTGGGAATATTGTCTTTAAGTATGATGATGTTGCGGTTGCATTTCTTCAAAAGTTGATAGAAGATTCAATTTTTGAAAATTTCGGTTTTCAGCCTCCCGTGTTGGTCATACAATGCTCGCAGTTGGAAAGTATCTACAATCAAAATCCTTATTTAAAGGCTTATCCAGACCATTTGAACAAACTACATATTACCTTCCTATCGGCTGTTCCTTCGGCTGATTTAATAGAACAGCTTAAAACGAGTACTTTTTCTCCTGATGAGTTTAGCATTGTTGGAAATGCTGTTTACCTCTATTGTCCAGAAGGTTACGGTAACACAAAATTGACAAATACATTTTTTGAAAAGAAGCTAAAGGTACAAGCTACTACCCGAAATCTGAACACCATTCTTCATCTACTGAATCTCATCTAGTCGTATACCATTCAGACTTATTGTGTTTTATAACATAAAATTCGAATCTAATAAGTGTGAAAAATACACTAAATTGCGGGCTCAATTTTAAACTTTAAATCTTATCTTCATGAAAAAACTAAAAATTTGCTTACTATTCGCATTTATTATGGCTGTAAGGGGCTTGACGTCGAGCAATTATTATGTAAGCCCATCAGGAAAAGCTCCTTCAAATCTGAATGTAAATTTAGTTTTTACCTCACTCTCACAGTTATCTCGAAGTTTTTCACCAGGGGATACTATTTTCTTCGAAGAAGGGAAAACTTTCTCAGGACAAATAGACTTGGGGCGTGAAGCAAGTGGAACTAAAGAAAAGCCTGTGGTATTTTGTACCTACGGCACAAAACCTGCAGTAATCAATGCAGGCTCGATGAGTGGTATTAAAACATACAACACAGGTGGACTTGTATTCGACAACTTTGAAATAAAAGGAATTATTACAACCAATGAGAAGCAAAAAGGGTTGGATTTTTATACCGACCAAGATGACGCAAAAGTGGCACCTGTTAGATTCTCAAGACTAAATGTACATGACTTTTTTCGTGTTGCACAATTTGGAAATTGGGACTATAATTTCAATGGATATGAAAATATCGTCGTTACAGACTCCAAGTTTCATCATGCCAAAGCGGGCTTCGAAACCTATGACTTTGGTATTGCAGGACCTTTTGCGCATGACAGTATCTATATGTCCAATTGTGAAATTTACGAAATTCACAATACGGATAAAAAAGGTTCAGGGGCTGTGTTCTCAGGCTTAGCAAAAGGACTTATTGAATACTGTTATGTCCATGATTGTTCAGGCAGTGGAGGATTGTGTATGTGGACTTATGCCTGCTCTAACGTCGTGACGCAATACTGTATCTTTTCAGACTATCGATCAACAGGAAAAGATGGAGGAGGATTTGATATTGATGGAGGTTCAACAAATTGCATTGTCCAATATTGCTATTCGTACAAAAACGACGGAATGGGAGCCATGGTGTGCGACTATGACACTCCAAATCCAACAACAGGTAATATCATCCGATACTGTATATCAGAAAATGATTGTAGAAGAAATTCAGCAGAAAGTGCTTTCGGATTTGTCAACTGGGGTACAGGAATATCTAATAGTTATATTTACAACAACACCGTTTACCTTGAACAAAAAACAGGTTCATCTACCAATAGAAGCGGACTTGGCTTTCACCGATTAGAAGACTATGCGAAAAGAGATGTAAGTAATTGCAAAATCTTCAACAATCTGGTGTATCTGAAAGGCAACAACCTATTGTACGTAGACAATAACTTGTCGGGTACAGGCAGCGTAGAGTATTGGGGGAATTGTTATTTTTCTGAAAATGGGTCAAAATATAGGGATGGATCTACTACTTACACAACACTTGATGAGTGGAGAGCTGGCAAAGCAGGGCAAGAAAAGACTGTCGATGGCTTGACAGGAATGGAGGCTAATCCAATGCTCTACTATCCTGGAGGTGGTGATACTTTAAAGTTGACATCACAGCTTAAAGCAATGAACGCTTATGTTCTGCAATCCAATTCACCGTGTATTGAAAAAGGCATTGATCCACAAAAGTATTTTACTTTGAAGGCTTTCGATACTGATTTTTTAGGAAATCCAAATACTACCAACGGCAAATACAGCATTGGTGCTTGTATGTATAAGGCTGGACTGAGCTTAGATAAGAAAGCTGATAATGGCAATTCCATCAAGGTTTACCCCAACCCGTGTAATGGCGTTTTCTTTGTTGACTACGAGGGGGTTACTGATAATACCTATGTGCTTATCTGCGATATGTCTGGACATCAGTTGAAACGCATACCATTGACCAACTCGTCATCCACCATTGATATCAAAGATTTGTCAAAAGGTATCTTCATCGTGTGTATAGAAAGCAAAGGCTTTGTTGTTGCAAAATCAAAGTTGCTTAGCTATTGATGTGATATAGACCGTTTGTTCTAAAAGGGTTGACTAAGAGGTTTTAGTCAGCCCTTTTGTGCTTAAAATATTTCATTAAACAAATATCCGACCATCATTATCCCAACAGCTACTATGCCTATGAAGGTTAAAATTAAAGGGAGCTTTGCAAACCATCACGGGTTAACGCTCAAACCATCTGTTTGCTAAAGAGCTGCAGTCTAGCCCACGCACCACTACTTCAGTTATAATTTAGCAAGCACATTCAGCCTTTTCGTAAACAGTTTTAATTACTTCATCGGTCACAGGCGTTTGCCCTTTTACATAACCGAGATCGGTCATTCGAATGTATTGATAATTGGTAATTTCCGCTTTGTCGAGTATCTTTTTACCACAATCGACAGCGCAGCCGTCAAGCATTAAAAGGTTTGCAGCTTTAAACGCTTCAATTGTTGGCGTAACATCAGCACCAACAGCAGCTAGGCAATTCATTTTAAAAACCTTGTTGTCTCTTAGTTTACGGGCTACAATATCTGTAACCTGACCTAAATCGCAAGCCCCTGAACAGGCTATTACAATTTTTTCACCGCTAACGCACAGGCAGCCTTTTTGATTTGCATTTGTTTCCATTTTGTTACTGTTTTATGGATTAAAAAATAAAATTGAATAAATAACCTACAATCATTATTCCCGTTGCTACTATTCCAACAAAAGTCAGTATCAAAGGGAGTTTCAATACTTTTTTAAGGATTATCATTTCGGGTAGCGAAAGTCCAATTACAGCCATCATAAAGGCTAATGAGGTGCCAAGTGACGCCCCTTTTTCAATCAAAACCGACACGATGGGGATTATTCCTGCAGCATTGGAATACAACGGAATGCCAATGAGAACTGACAAAGGCACACTATACCATGCCGATTTGCCCATGAGCGAAACCATGAAATCTTGTGGGACATAACCATGTGCACCAGCGCCAACAGCAATGCCAATGGCAACATAAATCCACACTTTGCCTACAATTTCTTTCACGGCATCGTAACCAAAGCGTATTCGGTTGGCAAGTGTTTGTTTTTCTTCATCGCTATTGGCGTTGCCCAATTCAGTTTTGTAAACCCAATCCTGTACCCAATGTTCGAGTTTTAGTTTGCCGATAATCCAACCCGATACAATGGCAATAGTTAAACCTGTTAAAATATAAATGAGGGCTACTTTCCATCCAAACATTCCGAACAAAAGGATTACAGCAACCTCGTTAATCATTGGGGCTGCAATAAGAAATGAAAAGGTAACACCCAACGGAACTCCCGATTCTACAAAACCTAAAAACAAAGGGATAGCCGAACACGAGCAAAAAGGTGTTACAATCCCAAGCATTGCAGCAAGTAAATTGCCCGTAAAGGTCGATTTACCTTCAAGTATTTTTCGTGTACGTTCGGGTGAAAAGTATGAGCGGATAATGCCCACAAAAAAGATTATTAGGGTGAGCAACATCAATACTTTTGGCAACTCGAAAATAAAGAACCGTAACGATTCAGTAAGTCGTGTTCCTTGTTCCAATCCAAACGCCGAATCAATAAGCCAGTCAGTAATAGGTTGCAAGTAGTGATAGACCATGTACCAAACAGGCAACAGCAGCAAGGGGATTATAATTTTCGTATTCCATTTTATCATAATATATTTTATCTTTAAGGTATGATAGAACCAACAAGGTTGATATTGTTATCAGATTGTATCTTTCGTGCGGGTTTCATAATTACAACGTTTATGTTTCGTAAAAACACGAAACGAGTTTTTAAATTTTTTTTTACACAAAAAATAAAACTATGTAATACACTCCAACACCGATAAACAGCACGGCAACCACACGCCTGAACCAAAGCTCAAATGTTTTAATGTGGCTGTAAAGTTTGCCCACATTACCCACAGCATACGCCAGTAACCACGCGAACACGATAACGGGCAAACCCGTTGCAACGGCAAATACAACAGGAAGGTATAAGCCGCTCGCACTTGCAACCGTAATAGGAATAAGCATTGCAAAATAAAGCACTCCGCTATACGGACAGAATGCAAGTGCGAAAACCATTCCTAAAAGGAGCGTACTCCAATAGCTGCCTTTTCCCTTTTCGCCAATTTTTTCAGTAATGTTCGATAAGGCAGGAAAGTTGATTTTAATAACATCGAGCATAAACAACCCTATTACAACAAGCAAAGGCCCTAAAAGCCTTTCACCCCAACCTTGAAAAAACATCGAAATGTGCATTTTGCTTGCACCAAAATAAAGAATTACAGCCAAGGCGGTATAACTTATGGCACGTCCGAGAGTGTAAACAAGCCCGTTGATAAATACCCGTTTTCGGTTTTCAATATCACGGCTTATAAACCCAATAGCCGAAATGTTTGTAGCCAACGGACAGGGGCTAATCGCAGTCATCAGTCCAAGAACTAAGGCCGTAACAAACGAGTATTGCGAGCTTTCGAGTATGCTTCTTAGTATTTCCATATAGGTTAACCTTTTAAAGCCTTTTCAATAGCCTTTTTAATTTCAATTTTCATCTTATCAAAGTCGTGGGCATTCATAAATCCTTTGTCAGTAATGTCTAATGTTTTGTTTCCACATACAATCAATAAGGTTTGCCCACCTATGCCAAATTTTTCGGCAGTCGTTTTGGTTGTTTTGTCATCTAGATTTAGAGCCTTAAATGAGTACTCGCCATTTTTTACCTTTTCAGCATACAGAGCATCCAGTGCCTTTTTTGCGTTTTCTTCAACGGCGATGCATGTCTGGCATCTACGACTGAAATGAAAATAATACACCTGTATGTTGGCTGTTTTTTTAGGGCTTTCATCTTTCTTTTTTGTCGATTGACCAATACATAAACCATTGATAATAAGTATAATAGATGCGATGACTAATGTAGTAGATACTTTCATTTTTAGTTGAGTTTAGATTTTGTATTTGGACAATATTTGTTTGATTTCATCTGCCGAAGGTATTCGCCCTTTTATTTCTACATTTTCATTGACCACTAGTGCAGGTGTTACCATCACGTTGTATTTCATGATTAGTACGATGTCTTCAATTTTTGTTATTGAAGCATCGAATCCATTTTGTGTGACTGCCTCGCGAGTAATTTTCTCCAGAGTTTTACATCTAGCACATCCAGTTCCTAAAATTTTAATTTCCATGTTGTTTGGTTTTTTTGTCCTACTATATTTGTGATTTTTACTGGTGATTTTTGTTGAAAAACTGAGTAAGGAGTATTTCTGCTTGTTCCCAGTTGGTTTTGTTGATGCAGTATTTGATGTATGGTGGATTTATTTCTCCTTGAATTAAGCCTGCATTTTTTAATTCTTTTAAATGTTCGGAAAGTGTGGAACGTGCTATAGGTAACTCCTCTGCCATATCACCGCTGTAACAGCATTTGTCTGTGTTTATCGATAAATAGTTTAAGATGAATATTCTAGCAGGGTGAGATAATGCTTTGGCAAATCTAGCTATTTGTTCTTGTTCGTCTGTATAGTTTTTGTTCATTTGAATAAATGTTTTGTGTTTCGTCGAAATACGAAACAAAGATAGTGTAAAAAATTTGGCTAGAATGAGTTTTTACTCAAATTCTAATCATTTTAGTTTATTTGGATTCAAAATAACTCTTTATTGCCTCTACATAAGCTGCAAAAGCGGCTGTACCTTCAGGTGTAATGCTACAAACAGTACGTGTGCGTTTACCTAGAAATCCTTTCACTATTTTCAGGTATCCGGCTTCACTCAATTTTTCAAGCTGTACGCTAAT
>CANIXM010000114.1 GCA_947471245.1 Paludibacteraceae bacterium
AAACTGAATTTTCTCCTGATTCTACTCATAATTCCACAAAATTAATGTCCTAAATTGATTCTACAAAATAGTCCAGTTAATTAGGGGGCTAAGACAAGTCGTGGGCATCATTATTTTGAAAATCTTGATACCAAATATCTACATTGTCATGATACTTAAATTTTACACCTAAATGTTCGAGTGAATCCTTATACATCGCTGTAGTCTTCTCTAGACTTAATCGAATGATATACTCTTCATGCCCAGTACCTACAGAATCAATAAAATGCATGTAGTCAATAATCTGTTTTTCCAATTCCTTGTTGTTCAAGGTGGAATAGTGAATAGACGTCTTATCAGAGTTTACACATGAATTTGAAAAAAAGATAATAATTAAAGGTAGGATTTGAAAAACAAACTTATAGGAAAATCTTGGGTGGCTCATATTTTAAATTTATTAAATATTGATTTCATTGAAAAACACTTAAGGGAATCTCAACACTCAGAAAGATAGAATTTTTAGCGTCTACATTGAAATTATGACTTGTAATTGATAAATCCTAAAAAATGCTACTTCCAGTGAAGAAAGTCACTTTGAAGATAGTCTATTTCTTCCTCATAATAAGATTATTCATCCACTCCATCAAAGTAAGCTTTCATACTTCCAAGTGGGAGTTTGACCGAAAACATGATGGGAATGTGCCGTGTGTCTTTGCTCATCCAAAACTCCATCACTTCTTTTTCGATTTTATTATTTTTGAGGTATTCGAATATGATAGACATTTTTTGTGTGTTGTAATTGATGTTGTTGGGGGTTTTGATGGTCATTTCGCCGTTGTAAATAACTTTGATGTTGAAGAACTCGTTGCCAGAAACAATGACCAATGGCACAGGTTGGTTGACCTTCATTTTCGACATATCGGCATTTCTCAAATAATGAAAAATGCTTAGCATGTCATATACAGTATTTGCTTTTGGGTAAGTCAAAGTGGAATCAGACACCATGCGTGTACGTTTGAACCCACGTACTTTGATGTAGGTCTTAGCACCTGAGTAGCTATAGGTAGCGTCTTCCTTTAAAAAATAATCGCCTTCGTGTGTGATTTTTGCGTAATAAAGTGGTTGAACATCGGGCGATGTGATCGCCACAAGCGTATCTCTCACTCGCTGAAAATGATCAAAAAAGGGTGTAGTTTTTGCTGCCATCTGTAAACTAATGGCCTTTTGCGACTTAAAGGTCGATTCATGGGTGGTCAAAGTGGCTTCTGCTGCCATTTTCCATACAATGCCCCATTGATAATAAATGTTGTATTTCAGTTTTTCCGCTTTTACCGAATTGACGGTCATGAGTTGTGTCCAACACAATGATAAGCTCCACACCAGTGTCAGTTTTTTTAATCTCATAAGCTTAGTTTTTGGGTGATGTAGAGTGTGCTATCAATAACTGTGCTACATTTACTCCTCACGCCACCGCTTGGTGAGATCAGCGAATGCATCGATGCGTCTATCGCGGAAAAAAGGCCACATCCTTCGCACTTCTTCCGTGCGATGAAGATCAATGTCTGCTACCAATATTTCTTCTTTCACTTGTGATGATTGGGCAATCAATTCACCTTGTGGCCCTGCCACAAAGCTATTTCCCCAAAACTGTATGCCATTCGTCACTCCTGATGGGTCGGGTTCATAACCCACACGGTTGCATGAAAGTACGTGAAGTCCATTAGCCACAGCATGTGCGCGTTGGGAGATAATCCAGGCATTGGTTTGTCGTTGTTTTTCTTGTTCGGAGTCTGTACTTTCCCACCCTATGGCTGTAGGGTAAATCAATATTTCTGCACCAGCCATAGCCATCAATCGCGCAGCCTCGGGGTACCATTGATCCCAACATACCAACACACCCAATTTGCCGACCGAAGTAACAATAGGTTGAAAACCCAAATCACCAGGCGTAAAATAAAATTTTTCGTAATAGGCTGGGTCGTCAGGGATGTGCATTTTGCGGTATTTGCCGGCTATGGTTCCGTCTTTTTCAATCACCACGGCAGTATTGTGATGAAGGCCAGCTGCTCGTTTTTCGAACAGTGAAAGTACAATGACCACACCTAGTTCTTTGGCCAATAAGCCGAATGAGTCGGTGGAAGGACCAGGGATGGTTTCTGCTTTGTCAAACACCGATGGATCTTCCGTCTGACAGAAATAGAGACCATTGTGCAGTTCCTGAAGCACGATCAACTGTGCTCCTTGAGAAACACTGTGTCGGATATTTTGCTCCAGTTTAGCGATATTTTCTGTCCTGCTGGCAGAATTGGACTGTTGAATAAGTGCTACTTTCATGTGATTTATTTTTAAGCCTCCCCAAGCTCCTGCTCCTGTTCATGACGGGATAAACTGCGGAGGGGATGTGAAGTTAGTATTGTTGAAACATCAACTTGTATGTTTTATTATTTTTGATAGGTCATGCTCCTTTTCTGACAAGCACGTCTACCTGTCTACTCGTTTACTATGTTAACTGGTTTACTATGTTTACCTGTCTACTCGTTAACTATGAATACTGCATTGTTACACAGTGCAACGACCCGTGTTGTTTGATAAGCGCACTGCAGTCCACTTCTATGATTTCTCTATCTGGAAAAGCCTTTTGCAGTTGACTTGCAGCAAGTTTATCTTTCGTGGGAGAATTGTATGTGGGCAACAGTACCGCTCCGTTAATAATCAGAAAATTGGCGTAGGTTGCAGGCAGTCTATCGCCCTCATCCATCACCACATCGGCCATGGGGAGTGGGATAAGCGTATAGGGATGACCATCCAATGTTTTGAATCTTTTCAGCTCATCTTCCATTTTCATCAGTTCTTCGTAATGCTCATCGGCTGGGTCATCGCACTGAACGTAGGCAATGGTATGCTCATTGCACAATCTGGCTAATGTATCTACATGGCTATCAGTGTCATCACCGGCCAAATAGCCGTGATGTAGCCACAGCACTTGTTTGAGATTGAAATAGGATTTTAGTTTCTTCTCCACCTCTTGCTTGGATAGATTATTCCTGTTGGGCGACAAGAGACACTCGGCAGTGGTGAGTATAGTGCCCATTCCATCGGACTCTATGCTTCCACCCTCAAGAACAAAATCGAGGCAGTTTTTATATCCAGTATCGTTTCCGAATACGCCCATTTTATGAAGTTGGTGGGTGATTTGATTGTCATGATTGGCGGCAAACTTCATTCCCCAGCCATTGAACGTAAAATCGTAAATCACACGCTTGTCACCTTCGAAAACTGTGATTCCACCGTGGTCACGCGCCCATGTATCATTGGAAGGCAGTTCTACGAACTTAATTTTAGCATCATCCACTTCACCCAACAGCATCCGCACTACCTGTTCGTCGTTACAAACAATTAACAACGATTCAAATTGCATAACAGCTTTCGCAATAGCTACAAAGCATTCATTCACTTCATACAGCATTGGCGCCCAGTCGGTGCCTGCATGTGGCCACGTGAGCTGAATCATTTGCTGTTCAGCCCATTCGGCAGGGAGATAGGTAGAAAGTTGAGTTGACATACATGTAAATTTTGACCAGACAAAAATACAAAAAAACATTGAACAGTCTTTGATTTGATTACTTGAGAATATTTTTGGCACGAAGTTTGGATATTGACAGCTGAAATCAATCGCTGTTTTCAATAAATTTTATACATTTGCAACACATCAAAAAAACTCAACTATGAAGTACACACCAAATTTTCTGTCATTTACACTTATTGTGTCAGCAGTCTTGCTGTTAAACTCTTGTGAATTTCTCAAAGAAGAAGAAACGCCTACCAAAACACGAATGATTGGCACTTGGGAGGTTGTAGAAGCTTACAATGAAAAAGACTCCTCCATTATCAAGCAAATCTCATTTCCTACAACGGTGTTTAATTTGGGATCAGACAATTCGGTGGCATCCACAGCAGGACCAATGTTTATGTACATCGTATATGGTGGAAGTGAATACACAAAGATTGCTTCAAAAATTGACCAGGTATTTAAATATGCAGACCTAAATTTTAACAACGGAGGCGAATGGTTTATTAAGAATGATGGTGTTGTCGATAAATTTACGATAGAAATGAAACTAGAAGGATTGCCTGGACAAATTGCTTTTAAAGATATCCTTTCAATGTTGGGGGTTAAAAGTAGTCTTTTAGATTTCACTATATATCACATGTTTACGGATGTTTACGTCTATATGATAGACGATGAAACAATGGAATGGAGATTTACCAATAATACTTTTGCCGAGTACAACACAAAAAATGAATATGGTAAATATGTTTTGTGGAATGGAGTGAGCACAGATACATTTAGCAAATGCAGCTTTATACTTAAGAAACGAAGTAAAAGCCTCAAAGATATTGTGGCGGCGTCATTAAAGAAATAATAGATCACCATTTAGCTTTCATAAACTTCGATCTTAACAAATAAGGTCGAAGTTTTTTTGTGACAGGTGGGGTGTAATTCGTGGTTTGGGGTTTGTAGATGATGCCACCAAACCATCCGAATAAATCATATCACCGCCTTCGAGGTTTTGCTACATTCCTGAGCTCATTTCTACAATAATTTCAACCATTCTGGCTTTCTTTATGTTGCAATGTGGTTTGAATTCCATCAATCGCGACGGGATGATAAGATTGTAGAAAAAAACATTGCACACCCAAACCAACTTTACCCAAGGTGTTGCCATTGGGCTAGGATATATTTGGCTTACAGCCAATGCTGAGGGTTGATATTTGTTTGGATTTTAGCGTCTTTCTCTCCCCTATGAGACTGTCCGCCCACTGGCGGAGGGAGTCGGAGGGGGCTTTTTCAAATTCAGTTCTCCTTGTGTGTCAAAGTTTATTTGTCGTGCTCGTTTCATCTCACCAGCGTCACATATCCTGATTTGTATTCGATTTCGGAGTCAGATTTGTATTTTGCCACATAGAAGTAGGTATCCTGTTCCATGGGTTTGTTGTTAAACGTGCCATTCCATCCACTTTCACCTTCGTACACTATGATGCCATTGCGTGTGAAAACTTGTAGGTAGAAGTTTTCGAGGAATGTATCATTCACTCCGTCACCATTGGGGGTGAAGGTATTAATGTCCAGCGTTTGGTCTATCTTGAACCTGGTTTCGTGTGCTTCGCAACCATTTGCATCGGTCACTTTTACGATGTAGGTGCCGGGTGGCAAGTCGGTGATTACCGCTCCTGTGTCAGGCATGGCTTTGTTGTCTGCTGTCCATGCGTAGCGATAGGGGGCTGTACCACCAGTGACAGTGACGCTTATCTGCCCATGCTGGTGCTTTTGCTTTTGAATCTGCTTGATGGTGGCTGTAATTCTTATCTCATCAGGAGTCCTCACGGTATAGGGTCCACCAGTGACACTAATCAGAAGCGAGTCAGTGGCGGTGATGTAATAATCACCAGCAGCCAGTCCAGATATCGAATCCAAGTAATAGGTTGCACTAGGAGCTGCAAAATAATTGCTTTTTACTCTTTGCTGTTTCGCCATTTTTTTCACCAAGTAGCCATCAGGACCTGTCCAGGTGATACTGTACGGTTTTCGACTGATGGGGTAAGGCACACCTCCATCCACTTTTACAATTATCTTTCCTACTTTGTCCTGTGGACATGGATTATGCATAATGGTATCCAGTGTCACAAACAGCGGAATGGAATTGACTTTCACTTTGGCTTTAGGAGATGTGCCCTTACAGCCCTGAGGTAGGATGGTGACTACACAGAAATAGTAGCTGATGCCTAGTTTGTTAGTCAGTGGGGTATAAGTGGAGGCGGTGGCACCATCGATCTTGTTCCCCACCTGATCGTTTTCTTTGTCAGTGCCATACCATTGATAGGTAAGTTGTTCGGATGATGGCCAATAGGCAGTAAATTCCTTTGCAGGTTGCTTATATTCTAGTTCCTGATAGGCTATGTCGGAGGTGCCGAGTAGCATGGTCGGTTTAGGGTCTTGATAGACCATTGCATCTATTTGAGTTCGGTTCACGCTTTCGCATCCGTTGATGGTTTGAGAGGCATAGTAGGTGCTTTTCCCTAAAATCAAATGTAAACTAGAGTCGATAGGTGTTCCACCAGTAGGGGTGCCATACCATTTGATGTGTTGTCCCTCCATATTTGCTTTCATTTGTAGGTCTTTGACTGTAGGATAGTCAGACGAACAGAAGTTGACACTGGCAGTAGCAGTCGGTGGCAGTGGGATAGGGGTGACGGTAATCGTGCCTTTAGTATCCACCATTCCGCAGCCACCAGTAAGACTGATGGTGTAAGTATAAGGCACGGCACTACTTGGAGAAGGATCACCTGAGATTCTGATTTGATTGTTGCTCCATGTACCAGTCACACCTGCTGGCAATCCACTGAATGTAGCACCTGTAGCACCTTTGGTGGTGTAAGTGATAGGAGCGATGGCATATCCTTCGCATACTTGCTGTTGGTCAGAACCAGACCCACTAGTAAGTGTAATAACATTGGATGATATTACGTCTATGGTTCCTTTGGCAGTGGCATTACCACAACCACCAATAAGTTGAATATCATACTGAAAAGGAGTTATCGAAGTCACACTTGGAGAACCGCTAATAGTAACAATGCTATCCACACCACTCACCGACCAAACTCCAGTAACACCATTAGGTAATCCATTTACAATAGCCCCAGTGGCTCCAGTAGTTTTGTATACGATATT
>CANIXM010000115.1 GCA_947471245.1 Paludibacteraceae bacterium
AGAGAAGCAAACGACTTGATCATACCGATTACAGTACCTAGAAGTCCCATCAGCGTACCTAATGTTACGATAGTAGCGATGATAGCAAGGTTTTGGCTCAACATTGGAAGTTCAAGGGCAGTAGCTTCTTCCACTTCTTTTTGGATAGCCAATACTTTTTGTTCTTTAGAAAGTGTTGCATCTTCTTCTACTTCTTGGTATTTAATAAGTGTAGAAGAAACAACATTACCTACAGAACCTTGTTGTTTGTCACAAAGTGCAGCAGCAGCTTTTATATCACCTTTAGACAAAGAAGCTTTCACTTCGGCTACGAATTTCACTAATTTACCTTTTCCTTCAGCATTTTTGATTGCAAAGAAACGCTCAACACTCAAAGCAAGTACAGTCAACAATAAAGTTTGGATGATTGGCACAATAACACCACCCTTGTAGATAAGACCTAAGAAATTACCAGGAAGTGGATGTCCTTCTGGATTGTTTTCCATAAAGTTAGCTGGGTTACCCAACACGAATTTATAAATAATGATAGCAAGACCTAAACATGCTAGAATTACAAGTCCTGAAGATTGAATACCTGTAAAACCTCTCTTTTTTGTTTGTTTGTTTTCCATGACGTTTGTTTTATAAATTTTTGATTATTGATTTTAAAATTGTTTCGATTAATGTTTAATTTTTATTTTAGAGTTATAACGAAATCATTTAGTTTATTGATATGTCATTTTTATAAAAAACAGGTTTTTTATCATCAGATATAGTCTTCCTTTAAAACGAGTACAAAAATAAAAAAAAAATTGACATGAAAACATTTTTTCATGTTATTTATTTGTGAAATAATCAGTGAATAGTCTTGAAATTCAACACCATCCAACATGTGTGAGATAAAGTAGCATGATAACCAACACATTAATCCATTTCCCACCCATTCGACTCACTTACCTAGGCTTCAAACAAATGTAAAAGGCGAGCTATTAACAATTGCTCTACCTCTTGAATATCAATACATTTACCCAGCTCTTGCTGTATGGAACTAACGCCCTTATCTACAAATCCACAGGGATTGATGTGTTGAAAATATTCGAGTTCGGTGTTTACATTCAGCGCAAAGCCATGCATGGTGATAAATTTAGAACTTCTCACCCCGATAGCACAAACTTTTCGACATTGAGGTTGGCCTACATCTAGCCACACACCTGTAGCACCCTCCAGCCGCTGAGAAGGAATATTGTAATGAAACAATGTTTGGATGATTGCTTCCTCGAGGAGCCAAATGTATTGCTTTAAACCCAATTTAAAGTTGGATAAATCAAATATCGGATATCCTACAATTTGTCCTGGTCCATGATAGGTAATGTCGCCACCTCGGTTGGTCTTAACGAAACTTGCATTTTTGGTTTGGAGCTGAATATAGTTGAGCAGCAGATTCTGATCATCACCACTTTTTCCCATGGTGTAAACATGTGGGTGCTGACAAAGAATTAGATGATTATTGGTAGGTAACTCGTTGGATTTTAGAGCTATTTGTTGATTGAAAATTTCTTCTTGTTTATTCCAAGCTTGATTATATTCTATCAATCCCCAGTTTTGACATTGAATCTCTCTACTCATTTTCGCTTCTTATGTTTTCGTGTGGGTTCGGATTGCTTCTTGTCTAAATCTACAGGTTTGATTTTCCTCATCAGTGAAAGAATTTTTGCTTGTCTTTTCTGAATATAGCTAGAGGGCTGATAAACATGAAATTTACGAGGATTGGGTATGCATGATGCGATTAATGCGGCTTCAGACTTGCTCAATTCAGTTGCACTTTTGTGAAAATAAGACTGTGAAGCAGCTTCTATGCCATATATCCCATCACCCATTTCTATCACATTGAGGTACATTTCCATTATGCGCTTCTTACCCCATGTGAGTTCTATCAATAGGGTAAAGTATGCTTCCAATCCTTTGCGGATGTATGACCTTTGTGGAAACAGGAAGACATTCTTGGCTGTTTGCTGAGAGATGGTACTTCCGCCGTGTATTCTTTTCCCTTTTTGATTATGTTTAAATGCTCGGTTCATATCTTTGAAGGAAAATCCATTGTGCATCATAAACCGATTATCCTCTGAGGCTACTACCGCCTGTACCATATTGGGTGATATATCTTCTATAGCAACCCATTGTTTTTCATTGGTAGGCATGTCACCCTTTGCTATTGACTCTACAGAGCGAATGCACATTAAGGGTGTCAAATAAACCGGCATAAACCAATCTATTATGACCCAAAGTATGCTTACGCCAAAAAAAATCAGGATGCCATTTCTAACAAATCTAAAACATATCTTCCAAAAGTTGGCTTTTGGAGTTTTAGGTGATTTGGCTTTTGGCTTGGCTTTCGTTTTTGGGGCAGTCATATTACATTTTATCAATAATCACACTAATCGAAATCTTACTCTCCATTTGCCTTCTTGAAAATCATGACTGATTATTTCAAATTGGCCTATTTCGGATGTATTGGTCACGTGCTGTCCAATGCAAGCGCAGGCGTCATAGTCGCCTACTCTTACCACTCTTAGCATTTGAGTGGCTTCGGCAGGAAGCTTGGACAAATCAACCACTTTCATTGCATCATTCCGACTCATGAGCTCGTCAGACACATTCAAATGTTGATTAATCACACAGTTAACTTGATTTACAATCAGTCGCACTTGTTCATCACTCGGACATTGATCCAGCAAATAATCACATTTGGATTTTTTACTTTCAATATGAGCATTAACCGCCCTACCACAAGCAAACATTCGAACCATTGTTTGATTCAAAATGTGTTCGCAAGTATGCATAGGTTGGTGATAAGATTTCTTGGGTTCGTTGAGTATCATCCATCTGATTTTGGCACAAAGATAATGATTCTAATCCACAATTAAAAAATGGAAAACGGCACAAGTGATACACCCATGCCGTTTCCGAAGTATTATTGTTCGCAAAGAAGCTACATTTCCCATTGCTCACATGTAGCTACTAATTCATCAAATGTCTTTATTTTTGCTTTTGCTTGTTCCTCTGTGATTTGAGCCTCTACTGCTGCATCATATGTCTCATCTTCCACCTCACGTATCACACCCATTGCTATTGGCATTTCAGGACCTTCCATCAAGGCGAGTTTCAACTGAATAGTGCTATCTTGTGCATGTGCATCGTGAATCAAAATATCAGATTCAGCAACTCCATCTTCACCAATAGTTACGACTTTGAGTGTCATGCCTTCCAGTACAAGTCCTTTATTGCGTTCTTTCCCAAAAATCATGGGCTTGCCATGTTCCAAAACAATGGTACGATCGGGTCTATTTTCCTTCTCTGCCAACCATCCATGTGCACCATTATTGAAGATGATGCAGTTTACCAATGATTCTATTACTGATGTGCCTTTGTGTTTTGCTGCAGCAGTCATTACGGACTGTGCCACCTTCAAATCCACATCCAAAAAGCGAGCAAAGAATGTCCCACGAGCTCCGAAAGTCAGTTCAGCTGGACGAAATGGTCGTTCCACTGTTCCAAAAGGTGAAGATTTGGTTACGAATCCTTTTTTTGTTGTTGGAGAATATTGTCCCTTTGTCAAACCATAGATTTGATTATTGAAAAGGAGTACATTGATGTCCACATTTCGTCTCACACTGTGAATAAAATGATTGCCCCCAATAGCCAAGCAATCACCATCACCCGTAATCTGCCATACAGACAATTTTGGATTAGCTACTTTGACGCCTGTAGCCACAGCAGCTCCACGACCATGAATGGTGTGAAAACCGTAACTAGTAACATAATAGGGCAAGCGCGAAGAGCAGCCAATGCCAGAAATAATGGCTGTTTGATGTGGGGGTATGGCTAAATCAGCCAACACTTTTTGTAGTGAATTGAGAACGGCATGATCGCCACAGCCAGGACACCAGCGCACGTACTGGTCACTCTTAAAATCTTTTGCTGTATATTGAATATTTGTAGTTTCCATATCTAAAAATCCTGTTTTTGCTATTTAAAAGGTTTATTTCAACAAAGAGCTGAAACACTCTTCTAATTCAGTCACTGTAAATGGTTGTCCTTGCACTTTATTGAATTGTAAGTATTCTACACCAGGCACCTTAGTGCGTAGATAGGAAGCAAACTGACCACTATTAAGTTCGCATACAATTACTTTCTTGTATTTCGAAATAATCTCTTTTGTATTTTGTGGCAGTGGATTGATGTAATTAAAATGGGCTAATGCCACTTTCTCACCTCTAGCATTCAGATTGGTGACTGCACTCATCAAGTGTCCATGTGTTCCACCCCACCCTATCACTAGCAATTCGGCCGTAGAATCACCTTCAACTTGCACATCTGGCAAAATATTAGCCACATTGTTCACTTTCTCTTCACGTGTAGCCACCATCTTGGCATGATTAAGTGCATCTGTAGAAATCGCTCCAGTGTTGTAATCTTTTTCTAGTCCACCATTCCGATGACCAAGTCCTTCAACACCTGGTATGCTCCAATAACGAACTTTGGACACCTCATCACGTGAAGTCACATTTACCTTTTCGGCATCTTTGTTTGTATAATTTGGAAGGATAGATGGCAATTGAGCCATCTTGGGGAGTTTCCATAATGATGTACCATTTCCAATAAATGCATCGGTAAGCAGGATAACTGGTGTCATGTATTCCAATGCAATTTTACTAGCCATATAGGTAAAATGGAAACAATCAGCAGGAGTGCTAGCTGCCATTACCACCACAGGACTTTCGCCATTTCTACCATAAAGAGCTTGGAGCAAATCAGTTTGTTCTGTCTTTGTAGGCATTCCTGTAGATGGACCACCACGCATCACGTCAATAATCACAATGGGCAATTCTGCCATCACAGCCAAACCAATGGCTTCTGATTTTAGCGCTAATCCTGGTCCAGAGGTATTCGTTGCAGCAAGACATCCAGCAAAAGCTGCACCCAAAGATGTGGTTATACCAGCAATCTCATCTTCCGCCTGGACTACTTTCACTCCTAAATTTTTATACAAGGATAACTCCTGCATGATGTCTGTTGCAGGCGTTATGGGATAACCTCCTAAGAACAATTGCAAACCAGCTTTTTCAGCAGCGGCAATAAGTCCCCATGCAGTAGCTTTATTTCCACTGATACTGGTGTAGGTTCCTTTATCAATATTGGTCGATTTATCAACTTGGAAGGTAGAAAGCGTCAAATGAAGGTTGCTGCCATAATTAAACCCATCAGTTAACACTTTGATGTTGGCAGAAAGCAAATCTTGTTTCTTCTTAAACTTTACTTCAAGAAAACTGACGGCTTTATCAATAGGTCTATTGAACAACCAACAAACCAATCCTAAAGCAAACATGTTCTTACTACGAAGAACAGTTTTATTGTCAAAACCCAAACCTTCCAAACTTTTTTGAGTAAGTGATGAGAGAGGAACAGGAATGAGCTGTACGGTTTCGGAAATCGACAATTCGGCAAATGGGTTTTCGGTTTTAAATCCAGCCTTGTCAAAATCAGACTTCTCGAAACTATCAGTATCAAAAATCAAGACTCCGCCCCTTTTGATAGATTTCGCATTTACTTTCAAAGCTGCAGGATTCATAATCACCATCACGTCAGCATCATCACCAGGGGTGTAAATCTTACTCGACCCCAAATGTACTTGGAATCCCGATACTCCACCCACAGTACCTTGAGGAGCTCTAATTTCTGATGGGAAGTCAGGGAAAGTCGATATTTCATTTCCTAAAATCGCAGATAGATTTGAGAAAAGTGTTCCGGTCAACTGCATACCATCTCCCGAATCACCCGAGAAACGAACTACAACATTATCCAATTCGTTTACAATAGCTGTATCCATAAATATTATTCACCAATTTTTTAGTAGATTGTTTTATTACTGTTGATTGCAAAATTACAGAAATTATTCAATTAAAAAAAGTAATTATACAGAATATTGCATATTTTGAGTATATGATCTACTTTGAATTGATATTTATGTATATTTATTCAAGTAATACGCTAAATTTAAAATTCTGCATTTTTAGGTGTGCGTGGAAAAGGAATCACATCACGAATATTTGACATTCCTGTCACAAAAAGCAATAGTCGTTCAAAACCCAATCCAAACCCAGAATGAGGGGCAGTTCCAAACCTCCTTGTATCCAAGTACCACCAAATATCTTTAGTGGGTACCCCCATTTCATGTGCACGATTTTCCAATTTTGTTAAGTCCTCTTCTCGCTGAGAACCTCCAATAATTTCCCCAATTTTTGGAAATAACACATCCATAGCCCTAACTGTTCGACCATCATCGTTCTGTTTCATATAAAAAGACTTAATTTCCTTCGGATAATCTGTTAAAATTACAGGTTTTTTGAAGTGTTGCTCCACTAAATATCGTTCATGTTCCGACTGCAAATCAGTACCCCATCCTACAGGAAACTCGAATTTATGCCCATTTGCGACAGCCGATTCTAAAATATTTATTCCTTCTGTATATGTTAATTTTTGAAATTCATTATTTACAACAAATTTTAATCTTTCTATCAATTCTTTGTCATACATATTGCAAAGAAATTC
>CANIXM010000116.1 GCA_947471245.1 Paludibacteraceae bacterium
AAACGACCGACAAAAATTCCAGCATCGGCTTCAACAGACATCTTATTGATGTTAATACCATATCCGTCCGAAATCACTTTAAGTATTTTAATAAGTATCCCTTTTTTGTCAATACCCTTGATTTCAATCACTTCCAGAAATGACATTCCTTTTTTGGTTGCCCAATCCGCAGAAATGATTTGTTCGCCATAGCTGGATTTCAGTTTTTCGGCCACAGGGCATTGGCGTTTATGGATGTAGATCATATCATCATCTACGTCCACATATCCGAGCACATCATCACCAGGAATAGGTTTGCAACAATCAGCAAATTTATAGCCTTTCCCAGCTTCCTCTTCTGTGATTTTATAGGTTCGCTTCTTGTCAATATTGGATCTAAAAAGATTTGACTGAGCATCTTTAGTCCCTTCGGTTAAAACTCGAAATGGTTTTTTGATGTATTTTGCCAGCAGGTTACGCTTCCCTTGCTTGAAAATAGCTTTGAATGCTTCCTCAGGGTTTATTAGACCTTTTCCAACTTGCAGAAATAAATCATTCCTACTAGATAGTTGCAGATAATTGAGCAGTTTGATGGTATTTTCATTATCAAAGAGCATTTGATTTCTTACAAACAAGTCTTCAATTTTTCGTTGTCCTTCAGTGGCGTAGGTTTTGTCCTCTCGTTTGAAGAACAGCTGTAGTCGGTCTTTTGCATAGGCAGTGGTCACATAGTTGAGCCATTCCCGTTGTGGATTTTGCTTATTGGAGGTAAGGATTTCAACTTGGTCACCACTTTTGAGCACATAATTTAAAGGTACTAGTTTGTGATTGGCCTTAGCACCGATGCATTTATTGCCCAACTGTGAATGTAGCGAATAGGCAAAATCAAGTGCTGTAGCACCTTTAGCAATGGTTTTAATGTCACCTTTGGGAGTGAAAACAAATATTTCTTGCGAAAAAAGATTGAGCTTGAAGGTATCTAGGAAATCAATGGCATTAGGGTCAGGATGTTCAAGCAATTCACGAATGGTTTTGAGCCATTTTTCCAACTCAGATTCATCATTTTCACCTGTCTTGTACTTCCAGTGAGCAGCCAACCCTTGTTCGGCTATGTCGTCCATTCGTTTGCTACGAATTTGAACTTCCACCCATCGACCACCTGGTCCCATGACGGTGACATGAAGTGCCTCATATCCATTGGCTTTTGGGGTACTTACCCAGTCGCGAATACGTTCGGGGTGTGGCTTGTAAAACTGCGTGATGGTAGAATAGAGCATCCAGCATTGATCTTTTTCACTCATTCCCTCACGAGGCACAAACACGATTCTGTCAGCCAAAATATCATAAACTTCCTCGAAAGGAATTTTACGCTTGGTCATTTTTTTGGAGATGGAGAAAATGGACTTGATGCGAGCCTGAATAGTGAATTCATAACCCATTTCTTTCAGTCGCTGAACGATAGGCGACGAAAACTCCTTATAAAACTTTTCGCGGGCTTCTTCGTCCACTGCCAGTTTTTCTTCTAGCACCTTGTATTCCTCTGGATGTTCAAATTTGAAACTTAGGTCTTCCAATTCTGTTTTGATGGAAAACAAGCCCAATCGGTGTGCTAGTGGAGCGTAGATGTATTGAGTTTCGCCAGAGATTTTGTATTGCTTGGCTAGGGGCATGGAGCCCAGAGTACGCATATTATGAAGCCGGTCAGCTATTTTGATAAGAATCACCCGTGCATCTTCTGACATGGTAAGGAGTAGCTTGCGGAAATTTTCGGCTTGCTCTGAGGCCTTTTCTGCAAATACACCCCCTGATATTTTGGTTAAGCCATCCACAATCTTTGCAATTCGAGCTCCAAAGAGCACCTCTACATCCTCTACGGTATAGTCAGTATCCTCAACCACATCGTGAAGCAGTGATGAGCAAATGGATGTTGCACCTAGTCCAATTTCATTTACCACAATACGAGCCACAGCCAGTGGATGCATGATGTAGGGCTCCCCCGACCGACGTTTGGTACCTTTATGGGCATTCTTCGCAAAGAAAAATGCTTTGGTAATCAGTTCAATATTCTGATTATGACTGGTTTTACTAAAGTCATCGAGCAGTGCATCGAATTCTCTTTGTATCAAGTCATCATCATCAATATGTTCGATATTTTTTATAAAAGGCATATTTTTACTTTTTCAAAAAACTTAAGTTGTCAGAAAGCATTAATATCTGGCCATAAGTAAACCAATATCACTATATGGAATGCCAAAATACGTTCCGATGTGTTTGTTCACGAGCACGCCGCCGTAGATATAGGCTCCATTTCGGAAGCCGATACTTTCGGAAATTGCAGAATCAACACAACCTGAACTGGCTATTCGAAGAAGCAATGGCGATAAGATATTACTCAAAGCCATAGATGTAGTGCGAGCTACACGTGCTGAGATATTGGGAATGCAATAGTGTATGACATCGTGCTTTTTGTAAATAGGGTTTTTCAATGTTCTGCATTCCGATGTTTCAAAGCAACCCCCTTGGTCAATACTTATATCTACAATAATGGCTCCTGGCTTCATGGTTTTGACCAATTCTTCTGACACCAGAAAGCGTTCACTTCCATTGATATAACGGAGGTTACCTATTACTGCATCGGCAGTCTTAAGTGATTTGATCAGGACAGCTGGGTGAATAACTGAAGTAAATATGTGTTGCCCATAGCGCTGTTGGAGTTTACGCAGTTTGTTGATATTATGATCAAACACTTTTACCTGTGCACCCAATGCATTGGCTGTTCGGACGGCTACATCACCGGCGGCACCAGCACCCAATATCACTATTTCAGTGGGGCTTATTCCAGCTACATTGCCGAGCATGATTCCTTTTCCTCCACGTTCGACGCTCATTAACTCAGACACCAACGCTATTACAGTATTACCCTCAATTTCAGCCACTGAAGCGAGTACGGGATAAGCTTTCTGTTCATTCTTGATCAGCTCATACCCAAAAGCGTTCAATTTTTTCTTCATCATAAGCTTGATACACTCAGCAGAAAAATTGGTGAGTTGAAGCATAGAAAAAATCGTGCATTTATCACGCATCAAACTCAATTCACTTACAGTGGGTGGAGCTACCTTTAATACAATATCAGCACCATACACATCAGAAATATCATCAACTACGATGGCACCTGCTTCGGAGTATTGCAAATCGGTATATGACAAAGGATCACCTGCACCTCGTTGTACAATAACATGATGCCCCTCCTCTGTGAGTATAGAAACACCTTCTGGAGTAAGCGTAAGGCGCGTCTCTATCTCAGGGTTCTCTTTGGGAATGCCGATATTCAACCTTGGTTGACGGGCTATTTCTCGCAACAAACACTCTTCGGGAAAAAGTGCGTGCTGACTTTTTGGACCTGTTTTCATTTGTTTAAAATTAAGCCTCCTAGTCCGCCAGCTGGCAGAGAACAGAGAGACGAGTTCTGTTTTACAATCATGCCCTTGTATGTACTGAATTTATTTTGGACATGATCATTTCATTTGTCAACATTTGAATTCAATTGTTGTGTTCGTTTCAACTCATTGACAATAAAAAAAGGAGTGACCTATTGCAATGGTAACCTTCGACAAATATAGTAAACATAATATTAAGAACGTGAAATTAATAAAAAAAAATGATTCGAAGAAAGTTTTATACCTTTGCGGAGGATAAAGCGAAAATATAATTGAAAATTGAAGATTCGTCGTATGCAGTGTCTGATAAAACATTTTTTGAACACAAAGACACAAAGCCACAAAGCCGCTATCGCCGAAGGCAAAATGTAAAGAAGTAAATATCTCAGTGGGCAAAATATCGTGTACCCACGCTTAACGTTAATGGCTATAAAACACTAACAATGAAAAACAAAATACTAGGTGCCCATATTGCCATATTGGTTGGAAATTTGATATGGGGTATCAACAATCCTATAACAAAGTCGCTGATTTCTGGTTCAATAAGTCCTTATACACTGGCATTTTTCAGACTTGCTGGTGCTTGCCTTTTGTTCTGGACAGCAAGTCTATTTACCACCAAAGAAAAAGTAAAGAAAAGTGACATGATTCTACTATTTTTCGCTTCCATCTTCGGCCTGGTTGTCAATCAATTGCTCAACACAGTAGGACTTTCGATGACTTCACCCATTGATGCGTCTATCATAGTGGCCACATTGCCCATCGTAACCATGATATTGGCAGCAATTATTCTCAAAGAGCCGATCACTGTGATGAAAGTAATGGGAGTGTTGGTGGGTGCCTGTGGAGCTGTCCTTCTTATCAGTAGCAATCACCCCACAACTAGCGGCGAAAGCAATCTCTGGGGTAACCTGATAGTTTTTTCAGCCGCCATTGCATTTGGGCTTTATCTTACGCTATTCAAAGCGGTTATTTCAAGATATTCTGCCACTACTTGTATGAAGTGGATGTTTTTATTTGCCACAGTTATTTCGTTTCCTTTTAGTATATCAGGTGTGATGTCAACAAATTATGGCGCCATGACACTCAATGTTTACTTAGAAATAGGATTTGTGGTGGTTGGGGCAACCTATATTGGGTACACATTTATTCAAATTGCACAACGGCATCTACGCCCTACCACGCTGAGTATGTACAATTACCTGCAACCGATAGTAGCATCACTGGTTGCAGTACAGATGGGGATAGCTAGTTTTGGGATTGAAAAAGCTGTGGCTGCGATACTGGTTTTTGCTGGAGTTTATATCGTCACACAAAGTAAATCAAAAGCACAGCTGGATGCAGAGAAATTGACTAAACAAAGCAGGGCTAAAAAATTGACAACTGACATTCACCCCAATTGATTTCTCTTTCTCCAAACCTGGTAAGAATTTACTAAGTTTTGCCACAACACATAAGACCCAGGCGCTATAGAAGCAATAGGACTTAAATACAGTTGCGCCATCCAAATAGCTAGAATGGTGTTTTTTTGCCCAAGGCCTTGTCCACCAGCCACCGTGTCGTGATACTTACTTCCTATGCGACGACCTGACAGAAACTGAGCCAAACACACCAGTAATGCTCCGATGGCAAGGGCTATTTCTATCCACCGTTGTGACGAATTTTGAGAGATAACAAATTCAACAGTTCTACCAGTGACAATGGTTAGCCCTAATGTCCAAATATAAAATGCAAAAGGAGAATAGCTACCAATGGTTTTACCAACTTTAGGAACAAAACGGGTAAAAATAAAAGCTAGCACAAATGGCACAATTAAAATCAAGCCCACATGCTGAGTAACCATCCACACCGACTCCCAGAATGGCATGGCTGTATTATTACCAATAAAAGAAAAAAGTATGGGAGCTGCTAACGCCACCGCAAAATTGCACAAAAGGCTGTATGCTGTCACACTTTCTACGCTTCCACCGAGCATTCCTGTGACTACTGCGGCCGCAGTGCCCGTTGGAACTAGCACACACACCATCACCCCTTGAGCAACTAGCTCGCTAAACGGACGTAGTAGCAGATAAAGAGCCACACTACCAACCAGTTGGATACATAAAAGCCAAAAGTGTGATGGGGAAAAACGGACTTGCTTCATATCCATATTGCAATAGGTCAATAGCAACATGGCGAAAATCATGTAGGGAGTTAAGTAAGAAAGTGCTCCGAAAAAATGGTGAAAAGTGGCGCCCACCGTCATTGCAATGGGCATCATATAGGCTCGGAGTTTTTTCAACAGTGACATGTGCAGTCTTTAAATTTGTAAAGAAAAACAAAAAACAGACTACAAAAGTACAATAATTTTGAACTATCGTATTGATTTCGTGTGGAAAATCTGAAATTACAATTTCAGATTGAGGTCTTGAATATCTACAAGCTTATTGACAATGGCATAGATGGTTAGCCCAGCAGGGCTATGAATTTCCAGTTTGCGAGCGATGTTCTTCCGATGTGTGAGAACCGTATGCGTAGAGATGAACAGGGACTCGGCTATTTGTTTGTTCGTAAGCCCTTTGACAACACCTACAACGATTTCCTTTTCCCTAACGCTGAGTGTATTGGGATTTTCCTCCTCAAGCGCAGGAGCGAATAATTTCTCGATTTTGATGCCAATCTCCTCGGAACTTTCATACATCCCAATGGTGGCATCGTACTTTTTTATCATACTCACGTCCACGGCCGACGTCACAAGAGCTATCATTTTCAACCTTTTACCTCCACCAATTGCCTTTAGTTTGCTGGTATCTACACTCCCCCAAAAACTAGGATTGATGATAATTACATCCAGCTTCTGATCCTTGAGATAGGATTGAAGTCCGTCAAGGCTTTCTAGCTCCAGAGGGATAAATCTCAAACCTGTAATGCGCCTAAGAATAGCTGTCACGCCATAGCGAATGATGGGCGACGGTTCTACAATTGCTATTTTGATGGTTTCTTTAATCATGCTAGACCCTTTGTTTTTGTTCCAATGCTTCAATGGCTGGGGAGAAAAAATAATCTTCCACACGATTGTGAAGGTTCAAATCTTTCTCACACGAAAGAATGTC
>CANIXM010000117.1 GCA_947471245.1 Paludibacteraceae bacterium
AAAAGCACCATTTATTATGATGCTTTATAAATATATTATGTGTTGTGAATATGCTTAGGCGGTTACAAATCATTTATAGTGCAACTTAATTTTTACCATTTCTTTAGTTAACATTAGTAACTTTTCCAGACACTAAGTTGTAATACATACCATGAACACACACTTGCTTAGGTTCAAAATCATCTTGAATAATTTTTACAGTATGCTTTATATTTGCTACGATGGCTTCTTCTAAAGAATGGTGTTGCAAGGGAAGTTGTTCTTCTTGCTCGTGTCTAAAATAATCCACCAAATGATTCAAATGTTTTGGTAATGAATCTCTAGGGTGCTCCAGGAAGGTCTTTACAGCGCCACAACTTTCATGTCCCAAAACAATCACATCTTTGACCTCAAGATGTTCTACTGCATATTCTATACTTGCCAATTCATATTCGTTCACAGCGTGACCTGCTGTACGAATGACGAATAAATCACCAATGCCTTGGTCAAATATCAATTCAGGTGATACACGTGAATCAGAACAAGTCACTACTACTGCCATAGGATGTTGAGCTTGAGCCACTTCTTCGAGTCGCTTTTTTCCTTGATCCGGATGAGAAGGTTTGAAGTTTTGATAGTTTTCGTTCCCTTGCATCAATTTATCCATCACTGTTTGATTTTTAGTATTGCACTCTTTTTTAGTGCAACTTAACAAAAACACAACTATCAAACTGCTTAATAATGCTGAATTTATTTTCATACCTGTTAATTTTAATGCAAATATACGACAATATGATTGATTTTTGATGTTTTGCTAGTTTTTAACTATTCTCTCAAGTTGATTTTCGTGATCATTGGGATGATTTTTGAAACGTTAAAATTCTAAAATATACCCATTTGTCGGTATTTGAAAGGGGATAACTATCCAGTTACTTTGCATCATCAATTTATAATCAATTTAAATAAACTAATTATGAGACAACTTTTATTTATTCTAGTAAGCTATTTAGCTATTTCAAACATCACAGCACAACAACTTGACAGCACCTGGACATTCAATGGGAATAATGGATATAGCAACAGTGCAACACGATTATTGAACACCAACGGCAATCTTGTTATCGGTGGTTATGCCGAAGGTCATTATAATCAACCGTTTTCTGGTAATAAAAGGTACAACGGTTCATTGGATGTACACAGGGTGGTGATGCTTCTAGGTTATAATTTTAGTTCCAAAACGCAATTCATTTCTGAAATAGAATATGAGCATGTCGAAGAATTATATGTAGAACAAGCTTTTATTCAGCACAAGCTAAATCCGTATATGAACTTTAGAGCGGGTCTGATGCTCATACCAATGGGTATTATTAACGAATATCATGAGCCTACCACTTTTAATGGAGTGGAGCGACCCATAATTGATGGAAAAGTAGCGCCTACCACTTGGAGAGAAATGGGTTTTGGCTTTAGTGGAGCCATTACTTCACTCAATTTAAAATATCAAGCATATCTTGTCAATGGATTTAATGGATATGATGGTGCCAATTTAATACTCAATGGTAAAGATGGATTTAGAAAAGGAAGACAACAAGCTGCAGAGTCATACATTAGCGCTCCAAATTATACTGCTAAAATTGAATACTACGGCATTCGTGGTTTGAACTTAGGCTTGTCTGGCTATTTCGGAAATTCTCAAAGTAAAATGTTCAATGGTATTGATAAATCAAATGTTGCTGCCAATAAATCTGCTGACTCCACAACTATTGGAATAGCCATGCTAGGATTGGATGCACGTTACAGACTTAAAGGGCTTCAACTTAGAGGTCAATTGTATTATTCTTCAATTTCGAATACTGAGCAGTACAACTCTTTCAAAGGAAAGAAAAACGACTTAGGAAGCGCCATGCTAGGATATTATGCAGAAGCTGGATACAATGTGTTTCAAGGAATAAGATCAATCAAAACTGAACTTGTTCCATTTGTAAGGTATGAAATGTATGATACACATTATGCTACAAGTGGTGGGTTAGCAAAAAATCTAGCATATAACAACAACATCATCACTTCGGGTATCACCTACAAACTAACTAATGGAGCGGTATTGAAAGCTGATGTCCAGTTTATTAAGCCTGCTAATGGTTCTTATACTCAAACTTTTAACGCAGGTATAGGTGTAACTTTCTAATAGAACACTTTGAAAAAGTAATTTGGATTATATTGTCATCTAATCTTTTTTAAACTGATGACAATATAATTCGAGTTGCTTAAATTTTAGACTTTTGAGTGTTTTTACTTGCTAACTTACACATCATAAGCCATATAATTCGTACTTAAAGGATTAAGTTTATTATTTAATTAAATATGAGAGCATTATCATTCATATTCGTTTTTACTTCATTGATGTCATTCACTCTTCCTGCCCAAGATAGTGAGTTGAAAATACCAACGAAACAACTTTCAAAGTTTTTTGAAAAAGGATATGTGTTGGAAGTAGTTTCCATTCCAAACAATCTACACAAACTTTCGGAAGGCACCTATTATCATGTGACCCATCCTACGAATCTTGCAACGAACGCGTATGTTTATATCGGTAGAGTAAAAACCTGTAGGGCAGGAGGGTGCAACATTCAAAATACCTCGTCAAACGGGAATAGTGAGTATTTTGATTATTTCATCATTTACAATCACTACCTGGTCATACAATCAGTTTCTATCTACGACTACCAAGCTACGCATGGTTATGAAATGACCAACTCTACCTGGCTCAAACAATTTAAAGGCTATGATGGCACCAAAGAATTGGTGTATGGTGAAGATATTGATGCCATTGCAGGGGCAACTATCTCAGGCAATGCTGCTTTGGCTGACATTGAACACAAAACCAAGTTGTTAAAGCAGATTTCTGCTAAAAAACTGTAAATAGGAGGGTGCTTTACTTTTCTACTTTTTCTAACTCTTTTGATTTGTCATGCTCTAATTGCAGTTCATCAAATGTGCTGTTGTCAGGCAATTGAACCATGATACTGCGATGAATTTGAATGGATACATTGGCATCATCAACCCTCAAATTAAGTACATGTCCTCCTCTTTTTTTATCTTTTGAAAGAAAATGAAAATGGTATTTGGGTACATTAAAACCCTTCGCATATTCGGGACTACGAAAACCGATTAAGCTCCCTGCTATAGACTGATATTCGAAAGTTGGTTGTGTTTCTACAATTTTCGAGAGCTTTTGATACGGTTTCGTTTGTGGTGGCACACTTCTTAATTTTATCCAATCAAAAACACCATCAACTCTGACGGACAATACTGTATTATTTCTAGCCACCACGCTATCCATGTAGTGACAAAGCGTTGAATAATCGCACTGTTTTAATGTAGGAAATGTGTTAGATGGAGTAAAGAACGACACCGAAGCAAAAGGTGTTTTCACACTGTCATTCACCAATTCAATAGAACCGTCAGTCAGTGACCGATAGCAAACATTATTCAATAATATCAATTCACCATTTAGTTGATTGAAAGTGCCTAGACCAAAGTTACCATGCTTTTTAAGTTCACCACAGGTCAGATTACCTTCAAAATATCCTTCCAGCAAGGCATTGATGGTGGAATATTGATAAAACACATTTTTATCTTGAGCCATACCCAATTGGCTGAATAATAAGGCGAAAAATAATAGGGTAGAGTAGAGGTGCTTCATGGAATGCGTGTAATGATTAAGTTTCTAAGTTATTTCTATACGGCTAGCTTGATTTCAAATACTTCTTGCGTGTTTTCTGTTATTCTATACCGATTGTCAATCCGACAGCCCACCACCCACACTATTTCGTCTGCTGATAATAATAACCAAGTTTGTTCTTTCTGAATCAGGCTAAACTTATTGTCAATAAAAAAGTCGCTCACTTTTTTCCGTTTATTCATGCCTAACGGATAGAACGTGTCGCCTTCTTGCCATTTACGAAGGATTAGTGGAAATTTCAATTTTGAATAATCCAACAGAGCACAGGAGTTTTCTTTGGAAAGTGAAAAGTCACCCGTTTTGGTCAACTTATTTATTTTCAATGATATGGGTGTGGATATCTCAATCTGATTTTCATAGATTTCATACACCAGTTCATCTCTAGATTGTAGGGGTTGGAGTATAAAACAGTCGCGATCCTTGATAAGTCGATGGGTGTCTGAAAAAAATGATTTGCCGGATTCGCTTTCTAACTGCAAACTAATCTTCTCAATGGTATCATTGCTAAACCCATAAGGATGAAGCATTTCGTATAAAACAGTAGTGACATGAGCCGATTGCTGTAGCTGTTCGATATTGATTTTTATCAACTCACCTTCGGTAGATGTCACTTGAGATATTGTATCGTTAATGGCTCTATCATAAACACTTAGAATGCCATCAAATCGACTCAAAGTTTGATATAATGTCTGACGGACAGAGGGATTTATCTCTTCCAAAAGAGGTATTACTTGATTCCTAAATTTGTTTCTGGTGTAATCAAGTGTTGCATTGGAAGCATCTTCTACGTGTTGTAATTGATTTTCAATCCGGTATTGCTCTATCTCCTTACGAGTACAGCAAAGCAATGGGCGAACCACCTTACCGTTTTTAGGATGTATGCCTGTTAGCCCTTTGAGTCCAGTGCCACGCACCAGATTCATCAACATCGTTTCTATCGAATCATCCGCATGATGTGCCACTGCAATCGCCTGAGCGTCCAGTTGGTCATACAAATCACTAAACCATTCATAGCGCAAATCACGTGCAGCCATTTCTATGGATATGCCATGTGATTTGGCATATCCAACTGTTTCGAAATCAATGGAGTAGTGAGGTATATTTAAACTTATGGCAAGCTTACGAACAAATAGACTATCACTTTCGGAAGCTTCCATTCTGAGCTTAAAATTGCAATGCGCCACCGCACAGTTGTAGCCTAAAGATAAAAGCACATGAAGCAATACCACAGAATCTGTACCACCACTGACACCTACAATTATTACTTTGTCGAAGTCTAACAACTCATATTCAAGGATATAAGATTCAACTCTTTTTTTAAGATTCATACTTGGTTTTGATGTATCTTTGTGTCCAATTATTTTCGACAAAGATATTTATTTTTTGTCTAATAAACACTGAGTTGTATCTGAGCTTAGCAACTATTGAATTAAACAACTTCTCCTTAATTCCCCCTTCGGGGGCTAGGGGGCCTTATTTTCACACACATGAAATCATTCTTAGAACTAGTTCAACACCGTCAAAGCGATAGAGCCTATCTTTCCACTCCCGTAGAAGCCGAAAAACTTAAACGAATACTTGAAGCCGCACGCCTTGCTCCATCTGCCTGTAATGGTCAACCTTGGAAATTCATCGTCGTCACTGATCCCGAAAAACGGATGCTTGTAGCCGATGCTGCGAGTAGCAAAGTACTAACAATGAATCATTTCACAAAGCAAGCTCCCGTTCAACTGGTGCTGATTGAAGAAAGTACCAATTTCACATCGGCTATTGGTGGATGGGCTACTAACAAACATTATCCGCACATCGACTTAGGAATAGTGGCTGCACATATTTGTTTAGCCGCAGCTGATGAAGGTTTGGGGTCATGCATCATTGGCTGGTGCAACGAGAAAAAACTCGGCAAAGCACTTAATATTCCCAAAGCAAAAAGACCCATGTTGGTCATTTTACTTGGCTACACCAACCAGCCATTGAGAGAAAAAAGTCGCAAACCAATGAATGAAATCGTGTCATTTGAAACCTATTGATAGAATCCGATGAATTACACCGAAACCTTAGAGTTCCTATACGCTCGTCTAGCCACTTTTCATCTTCAAGGTGGAAATGCCTACAAGCCTGGACTGGATAATACGCTTCGATTGATGGAACATTTGCAAAATCCACATCGTAAGTTCAAATCGATTCATGTAGCTGGTACCAATGGAAAGGGCTCTGTATCACATTTTCTAGCTGCTATTCTTCAAAGCGCAGGTTACAAAGTAGGCCTGTACACTTCGCCACATCTGGTGGATTTCGGGGAACGAATTCGCATCAATGGTGCAAAGATAGACCAGCAATATGTAGTTGATTTTGTGGCAACTAACAATGATGTATTCGATAGCATCAATCCGTCATTTTTCGAGGCTACCATGGCTATGGCATTTCATTACTTTGCTGACAATGAAGTAGATATTGCTGTCATAGAAGTTGGTCTAGGTGGCCGACTGGACAGCACAAACATCATCAGTCCCCTGCTTTCTGTCATCACCAACATTAGCTTTGATCATGTAGGGTTTCTAGGTGACACCTTAGATAAAATAGCCTTTGAAAAAGCTGGAATTATCAAACCCAATACTCCTGTAGTAATTGGAGAGGCATTGGCAGAAACCAAAGCTGTTTTTATTCAAAAGGCGCAGCATGAAAATGCACCAGTTCACTTCGCAGAGGATGAACATCTTATTTCCTTCAAATCCTTCGAAAATGGAAAGATGGTGGTATTATCCAATCAA
>CANIXM010000118.1 GCA_947471245.1 Paludibacteraceae bacterium
GGATGCAGCTCGCGCCGATTTGTAATCGGTGTGTTGCAAGGTGGAGCGAGGTACAAGTTGCGCCTGTGTAGTTGTTATGAATTTAAAAACCTTAGATTATGTCTTGATAAATAGCAAGATAAGTGAGGTGGAGTATAATTTGATAGAGATATAGTGCATGCTTGCGTTTGGAGTTTATGAAAGGATAAGGAATGCGATTGGATATTAGTTTGTGTTGGTTTTTGCCAACATAAACTAATAAAAATCGACTTATTGTTGGTTTTTTTGAGCATATTTGATATTTGTAAAAAAAAATAGCTATATTTGTTGGCAAAAACCAACATAAAGTAGTAAAAATACATTTTATGACAGCAAATACCAACACAGACATCCATTCGATGAGCAATCTCGCCATTGCACAAAGCATTGGTTTGTTTATAAAGCAAAGACGATTACAATTAAACAAAACACAAGCTCAGTTGGCCACAGAGGCAGGCCTAAACCGCTATACCATAAGTCAGATAGAAAATGGCGAAGGTGCAACCTTGTCTACACTTATACAATTACTGCGTGCATTAGATGCGCTCTATGTTTTAGAATGCTTTAAGGTAGAGGAGGTAATAAGCCCAATTTTGTATGCAAAAATGCAAAAAAAGAAACGCCTCAAAGCAAGCGGAAATAATAGTGCCGACACTTCAAACAACGATTTAGGATGGTAGATTTTGCAATTGTAAAAATTTGGGGCGAAACCGTGGGTGTGGTGCGTTGGGATGAAGCTCAGCAACTTGCATTCTTCGAGTATGAGCCCCGATTCTTGTCAAAAGGCTGGGATTTATCACCACTGAAAATGTCAATAAGCAATGGCGCTCGTGTTTATAGTTTTCCTGAACTGCGAAAGGGAAAGAACGATTCTACTGATACATTCAAAGGCTTACCTGCATTACTATCAGATTCATTACCAGATAAGTATGGTAATCAGCTCATAAATGTATGGCTTGCACAGCACGGTAGAGCTGCCAATAGCATGAATCCGGTGGAGCAATTGTGTTTTATTGGCACAAGAGGTATGGGAGCTTTGGAGTTTGAAACAGCTATATTCAAAGATGGAAAACGGAATGCGACACTTGAAATGAACAGTTTGGTGGACATAGCAAATCGAATGTTAAATCAGCGAGAATCGTTTCAGACTAACTTACATAAAGAAGAAGAAAAGGCACTCGCAGAAATACTGAAAATCGGAACCTCAGCAGGTGGCGCACGCCCCAAAGCTTTGATTGCCTATCAACCTCAGAGTGGAATAGTAAAATCTGGTCAGGGTAATGTGCCCGAAGGATTTGAACACTGGCTAATAAAATTAGACGGGGTGAGTGATGCTCAGTTTGGTGAAAGCTCCGGGTGGGGCAGAATAGAATATGCCTATTACCTAATGGCAAAAGCTTGTGGAATTGAAATGACAGAATGCCGACTGATGAAAGAAAACGGTAGAGCACATTTTCTTACTCGTCGCTTCGATCGTGAAGATAACAACACAAAGCATCATATACAAACTTTATGTGCCATTCAGCATTTCAATTATAGTGAACTGGCGGCTTATAGTTACGAGCAAGTATTTCAGACTATGCGCCTTCTGCGACTCACTTACCCCGAAGCAGAACAAATGTTCCGCCGAATGGTTTTTAATGTACTTGCAACAAATTGCGATGACCATACCAAAAATTTCTCATTTCGATTGAAAAAAGATGAAAAATGGCAATTGGCTCCTGCCTATGATATTTGCTTTGCATACGACCCAACAAATATATGGGTTAGTCAACAAACGCTAAGCATAAATGGAAAACGCAACAAGATTACTAAAGAGGATTTCTTGTCTATTGCTAAAGCAAATAATATTAAAAGGGGAGAAGATATTATTGATGACATCAACAATACGGTTAGCAATTGGAAAGATTTTGCTGACAAAGCAAAGGTGGATGAGCAACACTTTGATCATATAAAAAGAAATCTTCATATATTCTAGAATTTACAATAATTTAGCGAGCTTAATCGCTCAGCTTAAAAAGTAAACACATTGCTCAAGTGATTAAAATTGAGTAAGTTTTGTTATAGAAAAACTGGTAAATAAATACTAGTATAGGCACATAAAAAAAGCACAAAAGAGCAAAATAATACTCTTTTTGTGCTTTTATTGTTGAAGATTACCTTCTTAACTTAGTCCTTACTTTTATTATTTTTCTTTTCCTTTTTGTCTAATTTTTTCTCTTTAGCTGTTTTTAAAGGTTCTTTTTTCTCGCTCTTCTTTGCATTTTCGCTCTTAGCCATGGTCGTATTTTTAATCTACATTAGTTTATGCAAATGTAGTTTTAATAAATTGATATTCAATTTATTCTGTTAGATATAAATAGACATAGGTAATATTATGAATCAGAATGCCATAAATGGCTAATTTATCTGATAATTATTGTTAATAACTTTTCCACATTTCAATTCTTTGAGTTCATTCATACCTTTGAAAATCCTTGCATTTTTAGTACTTTTGCTTTTTCTAACAGTTGCAATTTTTTTGTAGCCAAAAAAAGAATTATAGTGATTGAAATTATTCCTGCTATCGATTTGATAGATGGCAAATGTGTACGGCTTTCTCAGGGTGATTATTCCCAAAAAACAGTTTATAATGAGAATCCGCTCGAAGTGGCAAAAATGTTTGCCGATGCAGGCATTCGTCGTTTGCACTTGGTGGATTTGGATGGTGCTAAGGCGCATCACATAGTGAATCATAAGGTGTTAGAAAGGATTACAACGCATACAGACCTGGTTGTTGATTTTGGTGGTGGATTGAAAACGGACGATGATCTTCGAATAGCCTTTGAATGTGGTGCAAGTATGATTACCGGTGGCAGCATTGCGGTGAAAGATCCAGATACTTTTTCTTCTTGGATTTCAAAATTTGGTGCAGACATGATAATCCTTGGTGCCGATGTGAAAGATGAGAAAATTTCAGTAGGTGGGTGGATTGAAACTACCGATTTGGATTTATTGCCTTTTGTCAATGATTATGTAAATCAAGGCATTACCAAGGTGATTTGTACAGATATTAGCAAAGATGGAATGCTTCAAGGAACTGCTGTAGATTTATATAAAAAAATTCTCAAAGCATTTCCCGAATTATACCTAATAGCCAGTGGAGGAGTAAGTTCTATCAAAGATATCGAACTACTTGAACAGGCTGCAGTTCCAGCAGTGATAACTGGAAAAGCAATTTATGAGGGAAAATTTAAATTGGCAGAACTTACAAAATTCATTCTTTAATCCGATTTTTTGGTAAATAAAATATTAATCATTTATACGAGTACAAATGTTGAAAGAAATCTTATCCATAACAGGAAAATCAGGCATTTATAAATTAGTGTCACAAGGTAAAAATATGTTGATAGTAGAGTCATTAGTTGATGGAAAACGCATTCCTGCTTACACCAAAGACAAAGTGGTATCTTTAGGCGATATCGCTATTTTTACTGAGACAACAGAAATTCCATTGGGTCAAGTATTTGAAAATATCAAAATTAAGGAAAATGGTGCCGAAGCTCCTATAAATCCTAAAGCTGATAATGAAGTATTGCGCAAGTACATGGCAGAAATCCTTCCTGAGTACGATAGGGAGAGAGTTTATCCAAGTGATATCCGAAAGTTGATTTCTTGGTACAACATTCTGGTTAATAGTAAAATGACCGATTTTATAGAAGAAGAAAAAGTTGAAGCTGTTGCAAATAGCTAATTTTTGGGGATTCTTATTTAACCACAATAGGACACATCACTGAACACCCATTCCAATTTTCTTATGTTTCTGTGTTGTGAAACTTTTTATTAGACGCCGCATGCGACGTCTCTATCCCCAACTATTGTACCTATGTGGTTTGATTCTCTCTTTGTCATACAAGTCAATTTGCCGAAAGGCAAAACTATGTGTCCTTTGTTTGATTAGCTTGATGTGTTCCATGTGGTTTAGCTATCTATTTCGTTATAGTACTTAACTTCAGAATTGAATGTTTTTTGATTAATGGTTAGATCCTTGATAGTATTGATATGATTGTCCAATCCATTTGTGACTTAATAGAAGAATTTGCTCCGTTGGCATTGCAAGAAAGCTATGACAACTGTGGACTACTTGTGGGAAATTCACAGCAAGAGATTACAAATGTATTGATTTCCATTGACATAACTGAAGAAGTAGTGGATGAGGCAATTGCAAAAAATTGCAATCTGATAGTGTCTCACCATCCGCTTATTTTTTCTGGACTCAAACAGTTGACCGGGAGAAATGAGGTGCAACGAAGTGTAGCCAAAGCAATTAAAAATGACATTGCCATCTACGCCGCGCATACCAACATGGACAATGTCTCACAAGGTGTGAATGGAAAAATTGCTCAGAAGTTGGGACTTATAAATACCCAGATTCTTATCCCCAAACAGAATTCACTGCATAAACTTATTACTTTTGCTCCAATAGCTCATGCAGAAAATGTAAGAAATGCACTATTCTCAGCTGGTGCAGGTCACATTGGAAACTATGATGGTTGTAGCTTTAATCAAGATGGAATCGGGACTTTCAAAGCAAAAGATGGAGCCCAACCTTTTGTAGGTGAGATAGATATATTACACTTAGAACCAGAGACCAAAATTGAGGTAGTATTTCCTACGTTTTTGCAAAATCAAGTTGTGAATGCGCTACTTGAAAATCATCCATACGAAGTGCCTGCTTATGATTTACTTAGCTTAAATAACCCATTACCTGAATTTGGTACAGGCTTGATAGGTGAACTTAAAGACGAAGTGGATGCTATCGAATTTTTATATCAAATAAAGCAGATTTTCAATTGTAAATCAATTCGTTATACGGACTTGTTAGCTAAAAAGATCAAACGTGTTGCCATTTGTGGTGGAGCAGGAAGCTCATTTTTGAAACACGCTATTGCCGCTAAGGCAGATATTTATATTTCAGGTGATTTTAAATATCACGATTTCTTTGAAACTCAGAATAAAATTATAATTGCTGATATCGGACACTTTGAAAGTGAGCAGTTCACAAAAGACATTTTTTATGAGATAATTACAAAAAAAATGACTACATTTGCAGTCCGAATTTCAGATATAAAAACCAATCCCATAAATTATTTGTAATCAATATGGCTACAGAAACGAAAGCAGAAAAAGAAATTACCGTTGAAGAAAAGTTGAAAGCACTTTATGAGCTTCAAAAGGTAGTTTCGCAAATTGATGAAATTAAAATCCTCAGGGGTGAATTACCATTAGAGGTTCAAGATTTAGAAGACGAAATAATCGGTTTAAATACTCGCTTAGAACATTTTGAGACTGAAACATCCAATTTAGCTGCTGCTGTAGCAAGTAAAAAAATTGAGATTGAAGAAGCTCGAATGAAAATTGCAAAATACAAAGAGCAACAAGACAATGTTCGTAACAACCGCGAATATGATAATCTTTCTAAGGAAATTGAATACCAAACTTTAGAAATCGAACTTTGTGAAAAACGTATTCGTGAGTATTCTTCATCTCTTGAAAGCAAACAAGCTGATCAGAAAATTACTGCCGATCACTTGACAGAGCGCAAGCTTGACATAGAGCAAAAGAAAGGTGAATTAAACGAAATCGTAGCCGAAACCAAACACGAAGAAGAAAAACTTCGTGAGCACGCCAAAGAAATTGAATCCTTGATAGAGTCTAGATTATTGGTTGCATTTAAGCGTATCCGAAAAAATGCACGTAATGGTTTAGCAGTGGTGTATGTTCAGCGCGATGCGTGTGGCGGATGCTTCAACAAAATTCCAGCCCAACGTCAGATGGATATTCGTCTTCGTAAAAAAATCATTGTTTGTGAGTATTGCGGAAGAATTCTTGTGGATCAGGAATTAGCTGGAGTAGCACCTGTTACCGAAAACTAGAAAATTATTTCATCCTGAGATAGGAGAGCCCGAGTCATTTGATTCGGGCTCTTTTTTTTTGCTGAATTTATACGCTATATCTGTCCGAAGTTCTTGATATGAGCGAATAATCGATTCTCAGAGCTCCAATTTTATGATAAATTCCTTATTACTAGAGATTTATTTAGAATATTTATTGACGGGTTAGTCATCTATCTAGGAAATTATTGAACTTCTAATACATGCGAGGTTTTTTATCGTAGAATTTTCCAAATTTAAATTCCTTCCCATCCAAATTTTCCAAATGACTCCATAATGCAATATACAATTGTAAATATAAATAATATTTACAAAATTAAATCAAATAAATTGCACGTATTTTACAGATGTAATTAGCCGTTTATAACCCACACAATTTACATATGTTTACAAATGTGTTTGAAATACATTTGTAAACAGGCTTATCTAACTGTTATAAATACACATAATTTATAACATATAAATATCTTATAACCATACAATTACATCAAATATATAAATTTATAAATCAAATATA
>CANIXM010000119.1 GCA_947471245.1 Paludibacteraceae bacterium
AGAGCGGAAGACGGGACTCAAACCCGCGACCCTCAGCTTGGAAGGCTAATGCTCTATCAACTGAGCTACTTCCGCAATTAAACCCCTACCCCCTAAAAGGGAACATAATTATGACTCCCCATTAGGGGCTGGGGGTCATGGTGGGCAGTGAAGGATTCGAACCTCCGAAGTCGAAAGACAGCTGAGTTACAGTCAGCCCCAGTTGGCCACTTTGGTAACTACCCTACTAGCCTTTCTTCAAAAGCGATGCAAAGATAGTGGTTTTTGTTGATTTTACCAAACAATATTCGCCATTTTTATTGCAGTAATTGCGGCCTCTATGCCTTTGTTTCCATGTATTCCGCCAGCTCTATCAAGTGCTTGTTGTAACGTGCTGGTAGTAAGTACACCGAATATTACTGGACAAGCATTAGCTCTTACATTTAAATCTGTTATACCCGCTGTGACTCCTTGGCACACATAATCAAAATGAGGAGTTTCTCCTTGTATAACACATCCAAGAGCAATCACAGCAGCATATTTAGCGACCTTGATTTCGTCCATCACTTGGTAGTAGTCTTCCACCAACATTTTTGATGCATATGACAACTCAAATGTTCCTGGAACATGAATTACATTGATATTTTTCTCACTAACTCCATTTTCAATTAATGCTTCCATTGCACCTTTTAGCATCGTATGAGTTATCTGTGGATTCCAATCAGCTACTGCTATAGCGTATTGTTGTTCAGCCACTTGCTCTTTTGATGGCATTGTATCTGGATTGTAGTCTGATAAATTGCTTAAATTTGTTGCCATAATTTTTGTATTGTATTTTAATTAAAAAAAGCTAATCCTATAAATTAAGGAATAGCTTTTTTTACCATCATTATTGTTGTTTTTATTTTTGAACTCGAGCCAAATACTTATCTACATCAGCTGCTTCGGCTGACTTTGGATACTTTTCTTTTATTGAAGTATATGCTTTTTCAGCATTAACAAGGTCTTTCAATGACTCATATACTAATCCTAATTTCTTTAAATACACTGGACTTAGCACATCATTTTTGCAATCAATTGCTTTTTCAAATGCTTTTATTGCTTCTTCATTTTGATTTAAGTTTACATAACAGTCACCTATAAGCCCTAAAGTAGAAACTCCCAAATGTGTGTCATCTGAACGATATTTTTCCAAATATTCGATAGCTTCTTCATATTTTCCTAGTTTGTACAAGCAAATGCCTGCATAAGCATTGGCAAGTTTACCTGTTGCAGTAAAGCCATATTCTGAAGCTATTTCTATAAACCCTATGGACTCTATCCCTTTACCTTCTAGTGCAATTTTGAATGAATCTACGGCAAATGCATTTTGGGATTTGTACATCTCATTTTGAGCTGCTAGTTCTCGTGGTTCTAAATAATAGGTTTTGAATCCTAAAACAGCTAGTACAAAGAGAACAACCACCCCTAGACCAATTAAAATTACTTTCTGATTTTTCTCAATAAAGGCTTCCGCACTAGTCAATGCACCTTGAATATCATGAATTTCTTCAGCCTTTACTTCTTCTTTCTTTGCCATTTGATTAATCTATTACTTTTGTTATTTTATAATTACGATTGAAAAATAGAACGGGCAAAAGTAGCTATTTTCTTTGAAATATTGAAACTTTTACAGAGATTTTTAGCTAATGTGGTTCTAAATGATCATAAACTTATTCATCATGGATTTTTCTCAAAAATTAACGATTCAATTGATACAATTTCTAAAACTATGGGTTATATTTGTAATAGAAAACACAAACAACCGCATTGTTTTGAGATTGGAAAACTCAACACTTAAAATTAAAACGAGTAATGTGATTTCTTAATGGCGGGCTGCACCTTCGGGCATTCAATTGTGAACGGCAGATTACAAAGGGAACTTACACCTCAAATCCTAATTATTAGGAGTTTTCTCAATGACAGCAATGCGGTTTTTGAATAATTAAGCCCCAATCAATGGGGCTTTTTTTATGGATTATCTTTTATACATTTAACTGAAAATCCACATATTTTCAAGTAGTTATAACGATATATACATGCTGTCTTATTATAGATGTATCTACACCAAGCATTATTGACATCCTGTTCGGAAGCAGTCCACCAGTTTCCATAATTTCCAGCACTTTTGCTATTACCACCCCAATCTCTACACCCCCCTGGCAATGCACTAAATCCAGTCTGATTGGAAGCATTATAATTTGGAGATAGCCAGTAATTTGTACCACGCTGTTTAAGCTTACCGCCTGCTTCTAATTCACCTCCCAAAAAGTCAACCAATTGACTCCATTCACTGTCAGTAGGAACATGCCAGCCTACTGGCGCAATGCCCCTGCTGTCTGTTACTGCATAATAATTATACAATTTCCCATACTGTGTGGCAGAAACAGCGTCATTATTGTAGTTACACCAAGCTGCTGTAGAAGTCGATTTCCAAGCTATTCTATCGGCAATACTATCAATGGAAGAACCATCCCGAAATTTCCTAGTTCGCAAATTCTCAACCATCCAAGTCTGAGTACCAATAGTCACAGTATGGTAAACATTTCCCTCAATATCAGATACCGTGGTGGAAGGTTTGGCAGTTCTATTGACAAAACTGATGCTATCCACATCAGCAATTGCCCGAGAGTGGATTACACTTCCAGATTTGTATAAATATAAACTATCTTGCGCAAATACCCCATCAATCATCAAAAAGATGCTAATCAAAACGTACAATATTCTTTTCATAATCTTACAATCTTTATAAGTTCTTCAACCAATATTTTAGATAATTCGTCCATTGTGAAACTTGTTCATTATCATAAGCCATACCAAAACCATGACCTCCATGTGGCAAAATATGGAGTTCTGCTGAAATTCCCTTTTTCAACAGACCTTGATAAAAATACAATGAATTTTTGGGTGAAACCGTTACATCATCACCTGAATGTACCAAAAATGTAGGAGGTGTGTTGGATTGTATTTGGAGTTCATTAGAATAATACCTAATCCATAGTGTAGTTTCAAATCCTCCCATGAGCAATGAACCTCTTGAACCCAGGTGTCCAATAGAGTCTGTAAAGGAGATTACTGGATAGGCAAGTATCATGAAATCAGGCCTACAACTCATTTTTTCGACCGAATCGGTAGCGCTAGAATTTCCTAAATCAAAATGAGTACCGACTGTTGATGCTACATGCCCACCTGCAGAAAAACCCATAATCCCAACCTTAGAAGAATTTATTTTCCACTTTGCGGCATTAGCACGAACTAGCCGAATGGCGCGTTGTGCATCCATCGATGGCGCCTTGTGGGGTTCGGGAGAAGAACCTGTATTAGGTATACGGTACTTTAAAACAATGCCAGCTACACCGATTGAATTGAGAAAATATGCAATTTCAGTTCCTTCTAAATCAAAAGCTTGTTGCACATATCCCCCACCCGGACAAATGATTATGGCTTGACCAGTCGCAATTTTAGGATTGGGTAAAAACACTGCTATTTCAGGATTAACCACATTGGTAACGATTGCAAAATCAGTCTTATCCATTCGTTCAACATAGGTGTTTGTCTTCGAATTTGGAATAGTTCCTGAATAAATTGGCATGCGATACTCCTGAGCGTTTGAAGACAAACCACAAATGAGAAGAATTAGAGAAAAATTGATGATTTTTTGCATATTCAATATTTGAGTAATTTTATATATTCTATATGATTGGAACATGAAATACAACATAAATAGCCCCCTACTGACAAATGCACTGGCAAAACAAGTTCATTTGAGAATTGATCTATTGCAACTTTCTGATCAAAAACCAATCGGGACTGCAAATCGAATATTCTTACATTCAAGATTCCATCCAATATTGAATTAAATCTTATATGAATCTCATTATCAACAGGATTAGGGTATACAAAGAAGGTCTTTGAAATTTCTGTCTGCGGTTTAGATATTGAGGTATAAGTTTGAAAATCAAATGATGTTATTGAACTCAAATCATAGGCCGATGGTGTGCCATTATAGGGTGATATATAAACCTTACCACCAGAAAAAGCAATACTTCTGATTGATTTCAAATCAGAACTAAGCACATCACCTGATTTATGTATAACATTAAAATGTTTTTGTCCTTGCACAAAAGCGACTATTGACAATAAAAAACACATTATCAACACATTACATCTTTTTGTTTTCATTTTTTGAATATCGAATTGAATTATTGACAAAGCTACATTTATTTATCAAATTCTCTGGAATATTTCCCAGGCTTTTTCTACCGTTTTTACGTCTGAAAAAACAACAGAGCGTCGCATATTTTGCTCTCTTAATTGACATTTTCGAGGGTTGCCAGCGATAAATTGAAGCAAGCGTCCAAAAACATCTGATTGATAATAAGTAGATTGTGGATTTGAGACGATAAAAGCAGTCATTTTATCGTTTTTTAATACTAATTTTTCAACACCAAACTTCATAGCCACCAACGCAATTGCACAACCAACAAAAGACTTTTACCATTGGATGGCAGTTTTCCAAATCGGTCTTCCAATCGCTTTTGAAATTCCATCAAATCCAATTCATTATCAATACTATCCAGCTCGCGGTACAGACTGATACGTTCGGAAACATTTTCAATATATTCTGAAGTAAACATTAACTCCATGTCAGAATCTATCTGACAGTCAGTCACAAAAGATGTGTTTGAATTCTTTTCTGAACGTTCTTCGGCATATAATTCCGAAAATTCTTCATCTTTCAACTCATGAACAGCTTCATTGAGTATTTTTTGGTAAGTTTCATAACCCAAATCTGCTATAAATCCGCTTTGCTCCGCTCCTAGCATATTTCCAGCGCCACGAATATCCAGATCTTGCATGGCAATATTGAAGCCACTACCTAGTTCTGCAAAGGTTTCTAATGCTTGAAGTCGTCTTCTAGCGTCAGGTGTCAAAAGACTTTGTTCGGGAGCTAAGAGATAGCAAAAAGCCTTCCGATTACTACGACCTACCCTCCCACGCAACTGATGCAAATCACTCAATCCAAAATTCTGAGCACTATTGATGATAATGGTGTTAGCGTTGGGGATATCAATACCAGATTCAATGATTGTAGTTGCAATTAACACATCATATTCATAATCAATAAAATCGACGATAATTTCTTCTAATTGATCGGCTGGCATTTGTCCATGTCCTACTGCTACCCTGCAATTTGGTATAAGCCTTTTGATAAGATTTTCAATGGTATAAATGCTTTGAATACGATTGTTCACAAAAAACACTTGACCATTTCGGTTCATTTCCAACTGTATAGCTTCCTTTATTACATCTTCGTCAAATTCATGTAACTCTGTTTGAACTGGATATCGGTTAGGAGGTGGAGTATTGATAATAGACAAATCACGGGCTCCCATCAGCGAAAACTGCAATGTACGAGGGATTGGAGTAGCAGTCATTGTAAGTGTATCGACATTGGCCTTTAACTCTTTCAATTTTTCCTTGACGGTCACACCAAATTTTTGTTCCTCATCAATTATAAGTAGTCCCAAGTCTTTGAATACAACTGACTTACTTACCAGTTTGTGTGTTCCGATTAGTATATCAACTTTTCCATCTTTCAATCGAGAAAGCACTTCTGAACTTTGTTTAGCACTTTTCGCTCTACTCAAATACTCAATGGTACACGGAAAGTCTTTTAAACGTTCTTTAAAAGTATTGTAATGTTGCAAAGCGAGCACAGTAGTGGGAACGAGCACAGCTACTTGCTTTCCATCAGTAGCCGCTTTGAAAGCTGCCCGTATTGCTATTTCTGTTTTGCCAAATCCCACATCTCCACATACCAATCTGTCCATCGGCAAAGTGGATTCCATATCTTTTTTTACATCTGCAGTGGCTTTAACTTGATCGGGAGTATCTTCATAGATAAAAGACGCTTCCAACTCTTGTTGCAAGTAACTATCTGGCGTATAGCTAAATCCTTGCTCCGACTTACGCTTTGCATAGAGTTTTATCAGTTCACGGGCAATGTCTTTGACCTTTGACTTAGTGCGCTCTTTAAGTTTTTCCCATGCCCCTGTACCTAGTTTATTAATTCTTGGTGCTTCCCCATCCTTTCCTTTGTACTTTGAAATGCGATGCAGTGAATGGATGCTTACAAATATTATGTCATCGTCTTTGAACACTAGTTTGACCATCTCCTGCATTTTGCCATTCACATTGGTGCGAACCAGACCACCAAACACCCCTACTCCATGATCCACATGAACCATAAAATCACCAACTTGAAATTGGTTTAACTCCTTCAGTGTCAACACCACTTTCCCAAGACGGGTCTTATCTGTTTTCAGTTGATATTTATGAAAGCGGTCAAAAATTTGATGGTCGGTGTAACAAATA
>CANIXM010000120.1 GCA_947471245.1 Paludibacteraceae bacterium
GAATCCAGATTTAAAGTATTCTTTGAAAGCAATCCTTCCTCACGTGTCTAAAGTATTGGGTGTAGAGGTGAAATTTGCACCTGATTGTGCTGATGCAGCATCGGCTGCCGCTGCTCTACAACCAGGCGAAGCGCTTTTGTTGGAAAATCTTCGCTTTTATGCCGAAGAAGAAGGCAAAGCTCGCCTAGCTGATACAGCTACTGATGAGGAAAAAGCTGAAGGTAAAAAAGCCATCAAAGAAAGCCAAAAAACTTTTACAGCTACATTGGCATCTTATGCTGACTGCTATGTAAATGATGCATTTGGTACCGCTCACCGTGCTCATGCTTCTACTGCATTGATTGCAAAGCACTTTGACGAAAACAATAAAATGTTTGGTTATTTGATGGAGAAAGAAGTGATTGCTGTTCAAAAAGTGATGACTGATACTGCTCGTCCTTTTACAGCTATCATGGGTGGTTCTAAAGTGTCTTCAAAAATTGACATTATCGAAAACCTATTGACTAAAGTTGATAATCTTATCATCACTGGTGGTATGTCATTCACATTTGCCAAAGCGTTGGGTGGTCAAATTGGAAACTCATTGTGTGAGGACGATAAGCTTGAACTAGCTTTGGAACTTATCGAAAAAGCAAAAGCAAATGGCGTTAATCTTGTGTTGCCAGTTGATGCAAAGGTAGCTGATGCTTTCAGCAACGAGGCTAATACTCAATTTGTTTCTGATCATGCTGTTCCTGCTGGATGGTTGGGCTTAGATATTGGTCCTGATACAGAAGCTAAATTTGCAGAGGTAATCAAAAACTCCAAAACTATTCTTTGGAACGGTCCTACTGGCGTATTCGAATTCGAAAACTTCTCTCACGGATCTCGCACTGTGGGTGAAGCTATTGCTGCTGCTACAGCCAATGGGGCTTTCTCACTTGTAGGTGGTGGTGACTCTGTGGCTTGTGTAAACAAGTTTGGACTAGTAGAAAAAGTTTCTTATGTTTCTACAGGAGGTGGAGCATTACTTGAAGCTATCGAAGGACGCGTGTTGCCAGGCATTGAGGCTATTCGCGGATTTTAATCCAATTGATATAGCATAATTCATAACATGGGCTGTTTGGAATTTCCAAACAGCCCATGTTTATTTTATATCCTTGTGAGTTCTTTAAGTAATCCTAAATAATGTGGTATTTTTTGTGTCAATTGCCAGCCCATTTATGGGCTGGATAGATAGGTAGAGTAAGATATTGGCTTTAGCCAAACCATAAATAAAATTTGGCTAAAGCCCTTTGATTCTTGAACATTTATTTCGCCCCATAAATGGGACGGCAATTGAAATAAATACATCCTATCAGTAATAATCTAAATACTACATTATATTTGTCCTACCACTTAGATGTTTTAGTTGCTTACGATAATCTCAAACGTGTGTGATTCACCGTTTGCTGTTTTCAACCGACCCAGATAAATTCCATTGGCCAGATTGAGATTCAGTTCATTGATGTCTTCTACTTGATTGGATCTATAAACCTCTACTCCTTGAGCGTTGAATATTAGTAAGGTGGCATTTTTAAGTTCCGACTCTTTGAATCCAATTACTTCTACTACAAAGTTTTGGCTTGTTTTCAGTACGTTAGGTGTTACTTTTATTTTTTGAACCTTTGGTTTATTGAATTCCTTTGCACATACATATTGTGTTTTGCCATCTATGGTATTTACTTTTAATGAATACACACCTACAAGCCCTTTTGCGTCGTAATAGAATTGTTCGGTAGCACCTGGTATCAATTCATTGTTCAGATACCATTGGTATTGGGTAAACATTCTACTGCTATTGTCGCAAATCACCACATCGTCAAACTTCGATACGATCAAATCTGAAGATAAATTGATGGTAAATTCAAAGTCATAAGCAGGACTCTCGCCTCCATATTCGTTAGCAAGCTGTAAACTGGCATGATAAGTGCCCGATTTTGTCGCTGTTGGCACGACTATGCTAATGACCCCAGATTTACCTGGATTGGTAATGGCACTATAAGGTATGTGTTTCATTCCCGTATTAATGGCTGCTGTGTCAAATGTCACTTTATACTTGCTTGCTTCACCCGTAATTATGCTGAATGCAAGTGTGAACTCACCTCCCTTACAGCTCGGTGTGGGTGTGTTAAGTGGGTTGAGTTTGAGGTGCTCTAAAATGTTACCGTCATTGAATGTTACATCAATGGGTGCAATGTAATTTGAGCTCGCTTTCCCATTCAATGTGAAACGAACGGTTATGGTTTTATTTATTCCCACATTCTCATTGTCAAAACTAGCTGTTGCGGTACTTGACACATTGGGAGTGTCAATGGCGTAAACTCCTTCGAGTGTTCCTTTGTCAATAATCTGAGCACTGGTATTGCCATCGTGCATTTTCTTGTTTGCCACTTTCGTGTTTTTGACAGTCAGTTGTTTAGGTGTAATGGTGCCCAAGTTGCTCACGTAGTCCAAGGGTGTGATGTAATTGTTGGCAGCACTTCCTGTCAATGTGTATTTTACAGTAATGGTTTTAGCGGTTCCCACATTAGCATTATCATAGCTGGCTGTGGCTTGGAGCACTACATTGGCGTTGTCAGGTGCTATAACATTTGTCAATAATGCCGGAGTGACTATCGCATCAGTTGTGGCATCATACACTTTTGTAAGCGCAAGAGTGGCGGGTGCCCCTGATGTAGCTGTTTGAATTTTGGTTATATTCGCTATTACATCTGTTGGTTGTGTCAACTTGTAGTTAGCTATATCACTTCCTGCCAACGCAAAAGCTGTATTGATAGCAATATTAGTTCCGACATTGCTTTGAGAAAATGTCCCCACGCTTGTGTTAGTGAGTTTCACATCTTCTGTTCCTATCACCCCCGTAAGCGTGGCATTAATAATTGAAGCTGTGGTGTTACCATCGTAAGTTTTATCTACCCCCACGGTGTTGATTACAGTCAAGTTTTTGGGTGTGATGTTTGCCACCAGCCCACTAGGTTGTTTCAATGTGTAATTAAATGCATCCACACCTTTTATGGTGAGTGTGATGTTAACCGGAATGTCAGTGCCAATGTTAGCTTGTGAGAATCCACCTATGATGGAGTCCAAAACCACATCGTCACCAGTGATAATGCCATTTAACGAAGCATTGACAAGAGTTGCTTTGGTTGTGCCGTCATACACTTTGTCGTCGGCTCTAGTGGATGTGGTGAGTACAATCAGCACATCAGCCTTACGAATCGTCCCTGTATTGGTTGGGGTGTAGATGACCTGATAATTTTTACCTCCATTTCCATCATTGATTACAAGTCCGCTCGGTGTGATAGTTTTGTTATTGCCAACCTTCCGATTGTCAAAACTTTGCTTAGCTACTGTATCTATTTTGTCAGGCGCAATGATGGTGCCTGTGAGTGTTGGTAATACTGAAGAAGCAGTTGTACCGTCATACGTCTTGTCATCACTTTGTGCTTTGACAGTGAGTAACACTGGCGAAATGATGCCTGTGGAATTCGAAACATAGTTGACACTATAATTACTGCCACTATTCCCATCATTTATTGTCAGTCCGCTAGCCAGTATTGTTTTGTTGGTTGCAGCATTTTTATTGTCAAAGTTTTGAATTGGTTGATTGATAATGTTATCAGGTGCTACTAATGACCCTGTGATTACAGGCACTTTAACAGAAGCATTATTACCGTCATAAGTTTTGCTTTCAGACTGCGCTGTGACTGTTATTTGTACAGGCTTAATCTCACCCAATGCAGAGTAGTTAGTGGGGCAAAAATACTTACCAGCGTCATTTCCAGTCATGAGGTAAGTCACCGTTATTTTCTTTCCTGTTCCTGCGTTGGCATCCGCATAGCTTGCCGATGCAGTTACATTCACGTCCGGATACAACGGATCCACCCCCGACATTACTCCAAGTACGACATTTGCATCGCTTTTCTTGTCATACATTTTTGATGTAGTCAGCAATGGTTCGGGCGTAAACGTAAGGGTGATTTTGTCCGATTGAGTTACCACCACTATGATGGACGTAACACCGGGTGCCGATATTGTAACATTGGCACTGCGCGTAGCAAACAAAGGGTTTGCTTGTGTGGTGGTAAATGTCAATATTCCATCATTTGTAGCTGTGGCAGGGTTTACTGTCAGCCAGGCTTGATCTGATACCACGCTCCAAGTGGTGTTGGAAAAAACAGTGATATTGGATTTTGCTCCAGCTTCTTTTGCTACCATACTGGTGTTTGATGACACGTCCAAAGTCGGATCACCAGCTTCTTGTACGATGGTGATGTCTTGTGTTTTTCCTTCAGGTGTGGACACAGTGATGGTTGCTATCCGAGGTGTGGTTAGTGGGTTTTTGGTCAATGCAGTAATGATAAGTGGTCCATTTCCATTGGTCGGAGTCGTAGGGCCAACAGTGAGCCAGGTCGCATTGGAAGTGGCTGTCCAAGTGGTGTTGGACACGATGTTGGTGGTGCCATTGCTGCCAGCTGTTTTGCCTACATTGACAACGGTGTCAAGCGGTCTAAAACCCTTACCTTCGATGATGTATTTGAAGTCTTTCCATACAGCAGTTTTGGTGTAAATAGATTTAGAGCCGTCAGGAACAAAAAGAGTAGTGTTGGCCTGATCTACGTTTTTAAACACACCACTTGTCACAGGCACAGGTGTGGTGTTTTCTTCAGTAACGGTTTTTAATCCACTACATCCACTGAAAGCTTCAGTGCCAATGTTACTTACTGAACTTGGGATAGTCACTGAGGTGATTCCTTTACAGTTCTTAAATGTCATGTTTCCAACCTTTTTCACCAAAGGTGGAATGACTACTGGTCCGGTGAATCCGCTGCAACCATCGAAAGCAGAATTGCCTAATGTGGCCAAAGAATCATTTAAAACCAAATTGCCATTGAAGCCACTGCAGCCTTTAAATGCGCTATTGCCAATAGATAGTTGACTGGCAGGAAACTTTAATGATCCTGTAAGGCTTTCACATCCTTCGAATGCTTGATCACTTATCATTTGTAGTGATGCTGGAAAATTCAATTCTTGTGTCATGTCCGAGCAGAAATAAAAAGCTCCAGACCCAATGTGTTTCAAATTAGGAGGAAATACAATCTCACCCATAGTGGTGCATTTTTCAAAACAATGGAAAGCTATTGCTGTCACAGAATTCGGAATGACATACTTGCCAGTAAGGTAGCTAGGACCGTGCATCAACAGGGTCATGTCTTTGGTAAATAGAAAGTCATTTATTGCTACATAAGACGGGTTGGCTGGATCTACATTTACGGTCATGGGAGTGATGTCTATGCAACCAGCAGTGATGTCGGTGGTGGTGGGTGGTATGTTTATTGCACTAATGCCAGATGCGCCTTCAAAGGCATGAAAACCTAATGAGGTCACAGATGTTGGGATATTCAAAACTCCATTCAATCCTGAACAAAAATAAAAAGCCATGTCGTTGATGAATGTAACCCCATCAGGTATTATGAGTTGTTGGTGTAGGTTGCTACAACCCTCAAATGCTTCATATTCTATTCCTGTAATGTTGTTAGGGAAAGTTATGGAGCCTAAAGTTGGCTTGCCAGATGTGGTGACTGGGTCGCAGAATGCAAATGGAGGAATGATATTGGCAGCATAAGAGTCGATACCCATATCGGAAGTGCCACCTGGTCCTGAATATGCTGCAATGGTAGCAGTGGGCATATCTAAGACTGCAAGATTGGACATGCTGTCGCGCATAAATTTGAAATCTCGGGCGTCAATAGTACCTGTAATAGTTAAATTGGTAATCAATCGGTTAGCTATTAAAGAATTGAGACTTCCTGGTGTAGTGACATTCACAGTAACCGCATTGCCTGTGAACAGGAAATACAGAAGAGTAATTGTTATAAGTACTAACTTTTTCATAGGAGTGTAGATTGTTAATCGTTAGTCGTCACTTTCAATCGGTTGTTTATTTGATCATGCTTTATATTATGAATGGTGAAAAAATCTTTAAATGTTTTTAAAAGAATTATTTCTAAAATTTCTAATTGGCTTTTTTACTGGTCTATTTTCTCGTATTTGTAGTTAAAATCTTAAGGTGATGATATGAATTTTTGTGAGATAAAGTTAGTTTCATATTACCAAAAATGCTAACAGATAATTGTTATTGTAAAATACAACTAGTGAGTTAAATGGTTGTATATGTGATAAATATACAGTCTGAAATAACAAAAACTTTTTAATTTGTCTTCTTTGGTTTTAAATATACAAAAAATTATAATCATTACAAAATATTGTTAATCCATTGATTTGTGTGATTAACGAATCTAATTGTCTGTTATGTAGTTGTATATCTGTTTTTGAGTAGATAAAGATAGTATTTATTTATAGATATTTAAC
>CANIXM010000121.1 GCA_947471245.1 Paludibacteraceae bacterium
ACACAAAAATAGAAAAAGACAGATTATTCACCTATCTTTTCCATTCTGGTCCTAAATACTTTCTGTGATTACTAGCACTTTAAACTCCATCGCCAAATCTGACACATGACCCTAATACTTCCTTTTGGATGTAGGCATTAAGGTGAAGGTACGTGAGAATTTGTAACTAGAGCTTGCACCTAGGATACCAATCCCTCCCACTACGTTGCTCTTGATTTGAACTGGTTCAGAGAAGGGACCACTTTCACTATAGTACCTATCTTTGGTCAACAGAAAATTGTAGTAATCACGACTCAAATTTTCTACTGTAGTTTCTATTCGTATTGAATCAACTTTCAATGCCAATGAATCTAAATTACCACTATAGATGACATTCTCAAATTTTATGGTATAGGATTTCCCTTTAAAAAAATCATCTTTGAAATATGTAATACCGTACATTTCAGACCCAAGTACATCTTTGTTTCCTTCATCAACAGGAGTAAGTATCGTCATTGAAGGTCTGTAATAATTAAAATTTGAATACGGATTATTCATAATAGTAGTTGTATCTTTATAAAAAAACTTAAACTCCGTAGTTCTGATTTGATAGAAATTATCTTGCGTTGGATCATCTACAAGCACAAATGAGGAATTCACTCTTAGATTCTCACCGTAATAAGAATAATAATCTTGTCCTTGACTTTCAATAGATTCAATAAACAAACTATCATGCTTTGCTGACTCCATTTTTAATGCATCTGGGATACGACTCACAGCGTAGGCTGTACCATTTTTGGGTGTAGTCACTACAAGTTTTACTTGCTCTCCATATTTGGGTTGATAGGTGGATGAATAAATTCCTTGTCCCCAATTTTTAAGTGTGGCAACAAACTTCTCATTGACATACAAATCTACCTGCGCATCGTTAATCAAGATATATTCTTTTTTACTTGAAAGAAAAAATCGACTCAAGCTAACTTGAACAGATACAGTATCATTGGCATTCAAAAAGCTATTTACTACAAGCTTCTGTTGGCTTTCCTTTGCGTTAAATTCAACGACTGATTCACATGAATTTATAGTAAACAATAATAATACAATAACAAATTGGATATAATTTATTTTTAACATACTGTCGTATCTATGAGTTAATGACTTTGAAATGGTTAATTCTAGAATTTGAAAGAATAACTAAATGATGGAATAAATGGAAACATGGTCAATTTTTTCAAAATCGGACCTCGTGGATTGTAGCTGTCTACATACAGATAATCCGCATTCAACTGATTGTAAACATTGTACAACTGAATGGACCAAGTACGAACTCCATGTTTTTTTTGTTTATGCCAGTTGAATGACAAGTCCAAATGATGGTATTCGGGAAATCTGTAATTATTTCTTGAACTGATATATCCACCCGTTTGACCAAAATCAGAATACATAGAATATTCATTTTGCATGTTTTTGACTTTATCCAATGGATAATTTTGCATTGCCAAGGTACCAGCTTTGCCCGAACTATACACCCACACAGCACCAATATCAAATGTTTCAGAGAATTTGTGCGACAACACCACACTTATACTATGACGAATATCAAACCGATCGGGAAATACATTACCAAAATTGAGCTCTTGTCCTGGTTTATTGAACAATCGTTCTGCTTTGGCCCAGGTGTAACTAACCCATCCAGTGGTAGCACCAACGTCTTTTTTCACCAACAATTCAGCTCCATACGACCATCCTCTACCCATTACCACCTTATCCTCCCATGTGGTGTTGGTCGATCCGAAATTGGCAAAACTAGCACCATCTTTGTATTCAAGGAGGTTATCCATAGACTTATAATAGCCCTCAATAGACACATCAAATAAATTCAAAAGGTTATAAAACACACCTCCAGCAAATTGCTGAGAATACATGGGGGCTATTCGCTTAGTGGTAGGCACCCAAAGGTCGGTAGGCAAACTGATGTTATTGTTGGACAACAAATGGATATTCTGAGTCATATAAGAATATGCACCTTTGATGGACAAGTTGTCTGTGAGTAAATATCGAAGACTTGTGCGTGGTTGAATGTTATTATACGTTTGACCTTGTACATTGAACAACGAATGATGTAAACCTAAATTAAGACTTAATCTATCATTTACAGTATAATTATCCTCACAATAGTTCATTATTTCCATTGCATTAATATTACCGCCACCAAAAGCAGTATCAAGTTTTGTACCTTCAAATTTTGAACGAAATGAGGTTACGCTGGGAATAAATGTGTGGTAAAGTGCATTAGTCCCAAATTTCACACTGTGATTGTGGTTTGGAGAGTAGTCAAAATCAACTTTGCCACTCCAATCATGAATCCCTGTATTGAACATCAATTTCATTGATTCCTCTTCTGGAAGATTTTTATTAATGGTACTTTCTATTGCCAAATCAAACCGATATCGTGTGTAAGCCAATGATGTATTGACAAAAAGCTTATTGTTAATGATGTGATTCCACTTCAACGCTCCAATCATATTTCCCCAATACCAGTTCATTTTGTTAGAGCCAAGTGACACGGGCATATCGGCATAGATGACATCATCTCCTGAATAGCCACTAAATACAATATTATCTCTGTCTGAAAATCGATGAGTAACTTTTCCACTTAAATCATAGAAAAAGTAGCCTGCTGAGACAGGAGTACCTGTAGAATAACTGCTTACTGATCGAATAATTGGCTGTAACAACAAATCAAAATAGGTTCTTCTCCCTGAAATGGCAAAGGTGGTGTTGCTGTTGAAAACAGGACCCTCAAGGAACAATTTCGACGAGACTAATCCGATGCTTCCATTACCATGAATTTTTTTATTATTTCCATCTTTCAATCTAACATCCACCACCGATGAAAGTCTTCCACCAAAGCGGGCAGGGAAATCACCCTTGTATAGTGTCACGCTTTTGATAGCATTGGCATCAAAGGCCGAAAAAAAGCCAAACATGTGATTAACATTGTATAGCGGAGTTCCATCCAATAAAAATAAGTTTTGATCTGGACCACCTCCTCTGACGTACATCCCCGATGACCCTTCTGTTCCACCCTTTACCCCAGGCAATAACTGTAAAACCTTTACCACATCCGATTCACCCATAATCACTGGCAATGTTTTGACTTGATCTACATTGATGGTCACTGCACTCATGTGCACACCATGTACACCCGTTTCATCGCGACGACCTTCTACCACCACTTCTTTAAGTTGCTTTCCTACCATTTTTACATTCAACACCGAGTCCTTTTGAATATCTAACGCTATAAGAATGGTTTTATAACCCATATAAGAAAAAGCTAATGTCGATTTTCCAACTGGTACTTCCAATGAAAAAAATCCATAATTATTGGTAAAAGTCCCCACATTAGTGGTTTTTTCATGGACCGATCCAGAAATTATGGTTTCACCACTCAGCGAGTCAGTCACAAAACCACTGACAGTAACACGTTGACTCATCACTGACAGCGACAAACACAAGAACAAAAACACTCCAATTAACTTACTCATAATCAATTTATAAATTAAACACCTAACATTAACAAACTTAAGAAATGAAAGCTAACTTTGATAGAAATCTGACAGTTCTTATTAACATATCTTCATTCAGATTGCATTGTAAAGACTACAAACTAGCCTTAAAAGAACACAAACATCCTCTATGTGAAAAATTGTTTTGCAAAATTAAACCAAATAAATGCATATCCAAAACTTAAAACAAGTCAATTGAATCAATTTTTTATAATAAAACATAACTTAAAGCATAGTTTATTAACAATTCAAGTTATAGAGAAATGAACAATAACCAAACTATCAAAACCATTACTCTAAAAGAAGTATCCATTCAATTAGTATATTTAAAAGCCTTGCAACAGGCAAAAATAACAAAGCCATGATTTCTAGTCCGCACAAACAACTAACAAAAAACCAAACAACAATATCCACAAAAAATAAACACAAAACATTATGTTAAAAAAGATTCTTTTATGAAACCAATTACTTATATTTGCAATCCGCATAATTTAGTGCTAAAGGACTAACACTTTGCACTTAAAGAATTTGCACACTGATAAAAAAAATGGGTTTTCACAAACAAAACTGTCATTTTTACTGAATATAATTTCAGAAATCATAGCAATGGTCTATTCTTAGCCACGTGTTGTTGATTTAGATACTATAAATATCAATTTAGCGCATAACCTTAAACCATTTACATTATGAAAAAAATCTCTCTTTTTGGTGCATCTGCACTGCTCTTTTGTGTATTACAGACAACAACTCTGAATGCAAAAACCTATTACATCAGTCCATCCGGCAATAACAGTACTGGACTTACAAAAGCAAATGCCTGGACAGGAGTTTCTAATATTGCAAGTACTGTTGTTTCTGGCGATACCGTCTTATTCGAAGGAAATCAAACTTTTACTGGAAATATTGCTATTTCATCTACTAACGCCAATAACCCTTCAAAACCTACCGTGTTTTCTTCTTATGGAACTGGGAGGGCCACTATCAAGACAACGACTTCTGTATGCGGTTTCAAATCAACCAATGCACAAGGAATAGCAATCAAAAACCTTATTTTCCAAGGCCCTAACCCTGCAAAATATGCAAAAGACATTGACGGCATTATGTTCTACACCACCAATACTTCAGGGTATCTATCTAACATATTGGTAAGAAATGTAGAGGTTTCAGGATTCGGATTTTGTGGCATTAGATGTTATTCCAACTGGGCACCTTCAGTAGGTGCAGGATTTAAGAGAGTTGTCATAGATAGTTGTTCTGTTCATGATTGTAAAGAGAATGGGATAGTAACTATGGCTTATGATATCAGCAATACTACTTATCAGAATTACAATGTAAAAGTAACCAACTGTAAAGTTTATGACATTACTGGATATTATGCTGGTAATGCCCATAAAGGAAGCGGAATTGTTTTATCCCAAGTGGACTCTGCTTTAATAGAAAAATGTGTGGCATACAACACTGGAACAGCCAATTCTGGTTGTGGTGGACCTGGTGGAATATGGGTTTGGGCTGCCAAGAACGTATTGATTCAATTTTGCGAAAGCCATCATAACTCTAGTGGCACTACTTCAGGTTGTGACGGTTTGGGATTTGACTTAGACGGAGGAGTAACCAATACCACCATTCAATACTGCTATTCACACGACAATGATGGGGCAGGTTACTTGCTTGGAAATTTCTCGGGTGCAAGACCATGGGGTAGCAATACAGTAAGGTATTGTATCAGTGTCAACGATGCTCGGTCTAATAACAGTTCGATTACCCTTTTCACTGCCGCAGGAACTACTTGGGACGGTCTAAAATTCTATAATAATACGGTATATTCTACGCCATACAGTAATCAGAACAGTGGCACAGCGCAGAGATATCAAAGTTCTGCATTTCAAATGTCTGACTGGAGTTCTTCTACTATGACAAATATTGAATGCTACAATAACATTTTCCAAACCACAAGTGGTGTTGCATTAATTAATATTCCCAGCTCATATGTAACAGCTACAAGTCCAAAATTCATTAACAATCTTTATTGGACTACTGGTGGCGCTTACAAAATGACTTATGGCACCCCTACTTACACTTCTCTTGCTACTTTCAGAGGCACTAACAGAGAACAATTAAGTTCTGTCAATTATGGTCTTAACGTTGACCCACTATTAACAAATGTATCTTCACCTGCACCAACATTGTACCCTGCAACTATTGAAACATTAGATGCTTATAAAATCACATCTAACTCTCCTGCAAAAGATGCTGGTTTAGACCTATTCACAAAATTCAGCATCAACGTAGGACTACGTGACTACTGGAACAACATCAGCAAAACAGATGCTGGATATGACATAGGTGCACATGAATATACTTCTACACCTACAGAAGTGGCTAATAACTCAGTGTCCAGTGGATTAATGATTTTCCCAAATCCTTCTTTCGGAGAATTTGGAGTGATGTTTGACAATCAAGTTGGCGCTGAAGTTAAAATCAGCATCACTGACATCAGTGGCAAGTTAGTCTACGAAACCATCTCCAAAGAAAGTCTTTTAAAATTTGGCAATCTCGGACTTGGAACTGGAGTCTACTTCGTATCTGCCAAAGGACAAAACGTAAATGCGACAGGCAAACTCATAATCAAATAGTACTACAGACAGACTCCTTTTCTGGGAGGATAGCTAGACTCTAGCTATCCTCCCATTTTTTTTTCAAAAAATCATTTAAAAGAGTAGTAAATATTAAACCAATTACATATATTTGCCACTACTCCATTTTAGTTCTAAAGGACTAACTTTTTACACCTAAAGAATTAGTCCACTGATAAAAAATGGGGTTTCACTG
>CANIXM010000122.1 GCA_947471245.1 Paludibacteraceae bacterium
CGCTTACAAATTAAGAACCATGCCATTGGTACCAATTACTTCTTGAGCTATGACGGCATATTGAAGTATATCGAGATGCAATCTGAAACAGGCGCCTCGGCTACCGAACAAAAATGGGCAAATCAATACTCAAAAACAATCGCTTGTAACGAATGTAATGGAATGAAACTCAAGCGTGAGTCCTTGCAGTTCAAGATTCATGACAAAAACATTGCTGAATTATCATCAATAGACATCACGCAACTATCTGAATGGCTAAATAATATAGATCAACACCTTACCGACAGACAAAAAACCATTGCCACAGAAATCCTCAAGGAAATTCGCACACGACTGCAATTTCTTTTGGATGTAGGGCTTAGCTATTTATCATTAAGTAGAAGCTCTCAATCCTTATCAGGAGGCGAAAGCCAACGCATCAGACTAGCTACGCAGATAGGTTCACAGTTGGTCAATGTGCTCTACATTCTTGACGAACCGAGCATAGGGCTTCACCAGCGTGACAATATCCGATTGATTCGTTCTTTGAAACAATTGCGCGACACAGGCAATTCGGTCATAGTGGTTGAACATGACAAGGACATGATGATGGCGGCTGATTACGTGGTAGACCTTGGACCACATGCTGGAAGACATGGTGGCGAGATTGTTTTTGCGGGAACTCCTACACAGATGCTTTCATCGGACACACTTACGTCATCCTACCTCAATAGAACTCGAAACATCAACATACCGACACAACACAGACCTGGAAATGGTAAATTCATCACCATCAAAGGTGCAAAGGGCAACAACCTCAAAAACATTGATGTCGCATTTCCACTTGGCAAAATGATTTGTGTGACAGGAGTTTCTGGCAGTGGAAAATCAACTCTTATCAACGAAACACTTCAACCGATCCTTAGCCAAAACTTTTATCGTTCGTTACAAGACCCATTGGCTTATGATTCATGCGATGGCATTGAGCACATTGACAAAGTAGTAGAGGTTGACCAATCGCCTATTGGGAGGACACCGCGTTCCAATCCAGCTACTTACACAGGGGTTTTCTCGGACATTCGAAATGTATTTATCACGCTACCCGATTCAAAAATAAGAGGATACAAGGCTGGAAGGTTTTCCTTCAACACAGCTGGTGGAAGATGTGAAACCTGTGGTGGAAACGGCTATAAAACAATAGAAATGAACTTTCTGCCCGACGTGTACGTTCCCTGCGAAACCTGCGAAGGCAAACGCTACAACAGAGAGACACTTGAAGTTCGATTTAAAGGAAAATCCATTGCCGACGTGCTAGACATGACCATCAATCAAGCGGTGGAGTTTTTCGAAAACCAACCCTCCATTCTCAACAAAATCAAAACCTTACAAGAAGTTGGATTGGGGTACATCAAACTTGGACAATCTAGCACCACACTATCTGGCGGCGAAAGCCAACGTGTAAAACTAGCTACCGAACTCTCAAAAAGAGATACTGGCAAAACTCTTTACATACTGGATGAACCGACTACGGGTCTTCACTTTGAGGATATAAACGTCCTGCTTGGGGTACTTAACAAATTAGCAGATAGAGGAAATACCGTTATAATAATCGAACACAACATGGACGTCATCAAAGTAGCTGACCACATCATTGACATTGGTCCAGAAGGTGGAATGGGTGGTGGAATGCTTATTTGTGAAGGCACTCCAGAAGTGGTAGCCACGCACCCTACGAGCGAAACAGCTAGGTTTCTGAAAGAAGAACTTGAGAGTATTTAAATCAACAATCACAACAGGGCACATATTTAGAACACTGCTTTTTATATCATTAGCTAAAAAAACTCACTTTTCACATGACTGAAGTAATTCAATATATCATTCAATTTTTATTAGGAGACCACATTTCTCGTGAAGTTGCAAGTCTTATTGGCTACACTTCGAATGAAAAAGAATTTCAAAACCATAAAATCATCATCACACCATCTGCCTTTTTTGACAAATCAGTCTATGGTCTAGCAGCATCACTTCCAGACCTTCCACTGCAAATATGGGAAGACACCCCTATCCTATTTGGGAAACCAATTTCCGAAATGATAAATGACACCCTGCACATCCATGCTGACATCATAGCCAGCACCTATTTCTTAATCACTCGATACGAAGAAATGGTAAGAAGGGACTGCAGAGACATTCACGGCAGATTTATTGGCAAAGAATCTTTACCAGTAAGGGCAGGTTTCATTGACTCACCGTTGGTTGAAGAATATGGAATGCTATTGAGGAATGAACTTCGAAAAATGGGTTTAGAGGCACCTGAACCAGCAAAAACCTTGAAAAAAGTATATTTAACCCACGACCTAGACCAACTGGCTCATTACCGAAACATCAGAGGCATGCTAGGTGGGCTTTTAAGAGGCATCAGCTGGCCTAAAGAGGGTCACAAAGCCATCAAAAGCTTTTTTAGCGGTCTAAAATTCGACCCTTGGTACACCTACCCTTGGCTTTTTACCCTTGGCAACTCATTAAAAAAAGTAATGGGTAGTGGCAGATGCGAGCTTGTTTTATTCGTTAGGTCAGGCGGAAGAATTAAAAAAGAAGATGCACCCATCCTACTCATTCACACACCTGACTTTGTGAGCTTGATGAAACTAGCAAGAAACAAGCGTGTTACAATAGGACTTCACACAAGTTATGAAGCTGGACTTTCTCCAAATCTGGTAAGTGTAGAACGAAAAATACTAAACAGAATCACCAAGAAAAAAACACTCTACAATAGAAATCACTACTTATCTAGTCGCGAACCCGAAGACATGGAAATGCTCATTAAAGCAGGCATTACAGACGACTTCACAATGGGATATGCCGATATGGCTGGATTTAGACTAGGCACGTGTAAAGCGGTGAAATGGATAAATCCTATAACTAGGAAATTAACATCCCTCACATTACACCCCATGACAGTGATGGATACTAGCTTGAGCGACAAAAGGTACATGTACCTCAATGCATTCGATGCTTATGCCTATTGCACTAGATTGATTGACAAGGTTGAATACTGGAATGGAGAATTGGTATTACTTTGGCACAACACATCCGTCGAAAAAAACCCTAAACTATATCACAGAGAATTGTATCAGGACATTATCAAATACCTTCTTGAAAAGTAAAAAAGGGCTACTTATCGACAAGAAATCTCCTTCGGTATATATACCTGGATTTGGGACATTTAAGAAAAAATACAGAATGAAATAAGCTTAAATTGAGGACGAATATCCCCCAGTTGCGCTTCGCTTACTGGGGTCCCGTAAAGTCGGGATGTACCATTTTCCATAGTTAACTCCTTCGGAGTTTTTCAGCAGACCCTATTTAGTTTTACTTACATAAGTACTCATTATAAAGCAAAAAACATCATACAACTATTAAAATATGCGAATACTGATATTTGGAGAAGCATTTCTACCACCTGCATACTTACCACGAACACGCTATTTCTGCACCTATTTGTTAGAAAAAGGTTGGGAAATTGATTTCGTATTCGAAAGCTCTAAAGATCAAAACTATGTTCCAGATAACACATCAGCATTATCAATAGACTATTACAAAAGCAAATCTCCATTTACAGCAAAAATTGAGTGGGTGGTTAAATTCATACTAAATCTCATTTATGATTATAAAGGACGATATTTTTACCGACATTCAAATTTTTTTATCGACGAGAAACAATACAATTTGGTTTTTTGCAGTTCCAGTTTTACCTTTCCTCTGACTACAGCTGCAATGGTAGCTAAGAAGAAAAACATCCCTTTGATAGTTGATTTACGTGACATCATTGAACAATCACCTGATGACAATCACTACATAGCCAATAAAAGTCCAAAAATATTTGGAAATTTGCTTACAAATATTTATAAGTCAATCAATTTAACCAGACGAAATAAAACATTGAAAATTGCGGCTGGAATAACAACTGTATCTCCGTGGCATGTGCAAACATTATCCAAATACAATAAGAATACCCATTTGATATACAATGGATTTGATGAAACAAAATTCACGCCTGAAATCATTAAAACTGATCGCTTTACAATCTCATATTTTGGAAGAGTCTATAATGAAAATATGCGAAACCCGAAACTACTCTTTCAAGCGCTTCAGGTCTTAATTACAAATGGAACAATTACTGAGCAAAACACAACCATTAAATGGTTTGTGGACGAAAATTCAAGAAATGTAATCAAAAAAATTGCATCTGATTTTGGTTTAGATAATCTCAACGAATACCACGATTTTGTGAAGCCTGAGAATTTATTGACAGAGATGAACAAAAGCTCAATTCTATTGGTATTGTGCAACATTGCCACAAAAAAGAAGTATTATGGAATTATGACCACTAAATTTTTTGAAGCAATTGGTGTCAATCGCCCTGTTCTTTGCATTCCAAACAACAATGATCATTTATCTGAGTTAATCAAAGAAACCAATTGTGGACTTGTGAGTTCCGAAAATGACGACGTTGAATCGTTTTTACGCCACAATTTTGCTGAATGGCTAAAGACAGGTCACACCACAGGAACGCTTCAAGAGTCTGTCAGAATGAATTTCTCTAGGAGAAAAGGTGCCGAATTACTTGAGAAACTTTTTTTAAACACCATGAAAAACTAAGAAGATATGAACCCTTTAAAAAAGCTTGTTCCATATAAAGTCGTCCTTTTCCGTCGAGAATTACTCCCTTTGTGGAGAAAAATCACAAGAAAAAACTTGCGAAACAATGGAATCATCCCCATCTTGCATCTTCATCTTACAGACCACTGTAATCTGAACTGTAGAGGGTGTGATAATTTTTCGCCTCTTGCTCCAGAAACTTTCGCCGACATTGTTGTTTTTGAAAAAGATTGTAAAAAAATGGGTGAACTGTCCAATAGCCATATTCAAGAAGTTCAATTATTGGGAGGTGAGCCCTTACTTCATCCTGATATCATCAACTTCATGGATATTGCACGTAAATACTTTCCGGAAACAAAAATTAGTATTGTCAGTAATGGAATCTTACTTCGCAAACAAACTGTTGATTTCTGGGAGAGTTGTAAAAAAAACGATATTCATATCACTGTCACCAAGTACCCAATCAACTTCGATTACAAAAGCACTGAGTTACACGTGAATGCTCAAGGTGTGCAATTTTCATATTATGGAAATACTGAGTCAATAGACAAATCAATGCAATGCATACCGCTCGACGTGGATGGAAAGCAAGATCCTAACGATAGTTTTTTGCGCTGCTCACGTGCCAATCGTTGTATTTCGCTTGACAATGGGAAAATTTACACCTGTTCAGTGATTCCGTACATAAAATACTTCAACAGTCGATTCAATAAAAACTTAATGGTCTCACCCAATGACTTTATAAAACTGGATGAAGTTCAAAACATTGATCAGATATTAAACTTTGTATGTAAGCCAATGCCATTTTGCAGATATTGCAACATAAAGGGAACAATATGGGACATTGGTTTTGGAGTTTCAAAACACGACATATCTGAATGGACAGACACTAACCGATAATCAAAAATGATTTCTATACTCATCCCCACATACAACTATGACGTTACCAGTCTTGTAACAGATCTTCATTTCCAAGCATCCAAGGAAGTGGAAGATTTTGAAATCATTGTGATGGAAGATGGGAAAACTTCGCTTACACATACCAACGGATCTATTGGGAAACTATCTCACTGTCAGCACATGATATTGGAACAAAACATAGGCAGATCGGCCATTAGAAACAAACTAGCCAGCACAGCCAAATACGACCACCTGCTGTTTATGGATTGTGATGCGCAAGTATGTAAACCCAATTATATCAACACCTACCTCAAGTTCTGCAAAGAAGAATGCGTTGTGATAGGTGGGACAGCCTACGACCCTGATGAGACCAATCCTGATTACAGTTTAAGATTAAAATATGGCAGAAAAAGAGAAGCCATCAGCGCCATTAAAAGAGGAAGTAACAGGCAGATTCAAAATTTTGCAACTTTCAACTTTCTAATATCTAAGTCACTATTTGCTCAAGTGCAATTCGACGAAACCATCAAAGGGTATGGTCATGAAGACACACTGTTCGGTCATCAATTGCATGAACTAAAAATTCGATTCATTCATATTGACAATCCGCTCATACACAAAGGGCTGGACTCCAACAGCATCTTTCTTAAAAAAACAGAAGAAGCTACTATTAATTTGCTCAAACTGTATCAAACAGGAAGGTATCCATTTTTACAAAATGAATCTAAGCTGCTACAAGCTTACATCAAATTGAATAATATGGGACTAACCAACTGGATACACATGTTGCATTCACTCTTACAAAAATGGATA
>CANIXM010000123.1 GCA_947471245.1 Paludibacteraceae bacterium
ACAAAGTTAAGCAATTCACCACCAATAGCAACAAGAAGCATTTGGCGCTTTGATTCTTACGTAGAAATATATACACTTTCAATATTAACTGCTTTTTTTGTTTGGTATTGAAAGATATTTGTGTGCTTGTGTGATAGATTGAAGTTTGAGTGGGTGTAAATTAAAATGCACTTGTAATTATTACAAGTGCATTTTAGAATGGTGACCCAGGTGGGGTTCAGTTTTCGAAATAATTGAACTCTTTAAATGATTGATAATTATATAACTGTCATGTATGCAATGTTTTAGTTCTATTTGTGTGTGGTGTTTTATTGCTTATTATTGCAAATAATCTTATATAAACTCATAGATGTTGTGCGAATTTTGTATATTTGCACAACCAAGTCGTTTGCACAACCAATGACTTGCACAACTTCAACATTTTAAAGTATGGCAACCGTTAAAGCATTCTTTCGTACAACAACCAAAAAAGCGGATAAGGTTAATATCCGTTTCCGGCTGACAGATGGTAGGTCAATACAGTTATTTCATAAAAGCAATATCGTTGTATCACCTTCTGACTTTGATCCAAAAAAAGAAGAAATCAAGGCTAAAATCATTTGTAATACGAATGTAAGAATCGAGTTTAATAAAAACATTGTTGAGCGTAAAAATCTAATCCTCGATTTATACAATGCTCAACCTGATAAAACGATACTTACCTCTAAATGGCTCGATAATGCTGTTCATAATGCCTTGACAGGTCAAAAATTGAATACTGATGAAGATGTCAAGGAACCTTCGTTTTTTAGTCACTTTGAAGATTTTCTCGAGAATCATAAAATAAGTGAGGGAAGAAAGAAGCACTATATGGTTTTATATAGAGCATTACAGAGGTTTGAGCTATTTAAATCTAAACAAGCACCATTTATACTTTCTTTTGATACTTTAAAACTAAATGTTTTGAAAGAATTTGAAGATTTTTTGTCCACAGAACATGTTATTTATAAAAATCACCCTGACATTTACGAAGCAATTACTGAAAGTAGAATTCCTTCACAAAGAGGTGAGAATACAATAATTGATTTGTTTAAGAAAGTTAGAGTTCTCGTTAATTGGGCAAATACGCCAGATGCTTTTACTCATAAGCAAATAACAAAAATTAATGCCTTTGGCAGTAATGGTTATAAAATTAAAGAGTGTAAATACGGTTCACCCATTTATATTACGATTGAGGAAAGAAATAAACTTTATAACGAAGTATTTGTAGATAGACCTAAACTTGCTATTCAGCGGGATATTTTTGTTTTTCAATGTTTGATTGGCTGTCGAGTGGGGGATTTGTATAAAATGACAAAAGCAAACGTAATCAATGGTGCAATAGAGTATATTCCAACTAAGACAGAAGAGGAAACAAAAGCAACTGTAAGGGTGCCATTGAATCAGATAGCAGTAGATATTTTAAATAAATATCCCGATTCTGAAATGTTACTCCCATTTATTAGTGAACAACAGTATAATAAGGCTATCAAGGAAATGTTTCGTTTAGCTGAACTAACAAGAATGGTGTCTATTGTAAATCCGACTACTGGTAAAATAGAGCAAAAGCCACTTGACAAGGTAGCTTCTTCACACCTTGCTAGAAGAACTTTTGTAGGTAATTTGTATAAACAAGTAAAAGACCCAAATTTAGTGGGCTCTTTGAGTGGGCATAAAGAAGGAAGTAAAGCGTTTGCACGATACCGCGAAATTGATGAAGATATGAAAAAGGAACTAGTTAAACTCTTAATGTAGTTTTATGAAATTTGTTACAGAATCATCCGAATTGCTTGAACATTTAATGAGAATGTCAGGTGCTGAAATTCCCCAGTCAGTTAACGATTTAATTGAAGGTGTAGTAAGAGTCAAAGCTTGGGATCTTGAAATGGAATTTTATAGTGAGAACAGATATTTGCCTAAGCCAATTCAAACTATCAACCTTGAGCGTAAAATACTTCACACAAACAAATTACTTGAGTCGTGGAAGGAAAAGTGCCATTTTAATAGAAGTCAAGAGAAAGATTATTCTTTGAATTATGAAGATATCAAAAATGAAGAAGAAGGAACTGATAGTATTATTAGTCTTTGTTTGGCATGTCTTGATAAAGAAGAATACGAACAGTATTTGAAATTCGAAATTTCAAACGAAGATTTGCGTAAAGCCAAGAATTGGTATCGACATAAATTTGGAAGAAAATTTGAAATAACACTTCCTAAGTTTGATTTAATGACCAAATACCTGGCTTATATGGAGTTTTACGATAGTCTCATTCAAGACTTTGAAGATTTAAACTCTAGTGCTGAAATAAAATCACCCACAGAAAAATATAGGTTTCAAACGAAATTTTCAGAAAGCCAAATAGAAACAATGTATCAAAACTTTTTAGAAGGTGGTTTTATAGATTCATTGACAGATAAGAATGAGTTCTTATGGTCATTCGGCGTTGCTAAAAGTGGCTTTGAATCAAGTCATATTGTTTGGAAAAAGTCTAAAAGTTTGGCAGTTTATTTTGTAGACAAACTATATTCCAATAACTTTCTTGTGAATGAAAAAAGATTTTGGGCTGTAGGTGGTAAGCTTTTTCGAATTAAAAAAATGGCACAAATAAAGCAAAACTATACCAATACAAATAAATCAAATAAGCCAAAAGGTTATGAGTCAATTGATAAAATTATTGATTTACTCTAAATGTATATTCATTTTATCAAAGGGGAGGGCATTATGTTCTCCCCTTTTTTTGTGCTTTACAAACCCTTTATACCCCTTTATATAGTAGTCTATATATTTTTTGGCTTCTCTATTCTGCCGAACTTTGCAACGCAATGCAGCTGAAAAGTCTGCAAACTATTTCAGTCAACCGATTTGCAGCGGTTGAAGCATTGCAAAATATATAATTCTTTTTCAGTATGAATTTAAATAATATTTTGCAAGAATCTGGCAACATTACTATTGCCATTTCATTAGTCGATTTAAAACAATTTGCCGTAGAACTAATCGAATCTACAAAACGTGACCTTGAAGAAGTGGTAATTTCCGACAAAGCCGAAACTTATCCAACTCCAAAACAAGTGTGTGAAATTCTCAATGTCGATGCTTCAACACTTTGGCGTTGGAACAAACGTGGCTACTTATGTCCAGCAATGGTTGGAGGTAAGCGCAGATACAAAATGAGTGAGGTGAAAGCAATTCTTAACGGTGGGAGGGTATAATAATGAGATACGACGAAGACTACCTGAACGACCAGTTTGATAAGCTACTGGCTAAAATCGACTCTCATTATGCAAAATTGACAAATCAGATTGAATTTGCTGACGACCCGATTATTGACAATTCAAGATTTATAGAGTTGATGGGGATAAGTACAAAACTTGCTCAAATGTGGAGGGACAATGGAATCATTTCCTATTCACAGGTGAATAATAAGATTTTCTATAGAAAGTCAGACATTATAGAATTGCTCAATAGACATCATGTAAAATCTTCAATACAATAAAGGATAATGAAAGAAGAAATACAATCCCCTTCGGGCTCGCCAAAGACCTCAGGGGAAATAGAATCATTGCATGTCAAAATTAAGAAAACTTTACGATACTTCATATCGGAAAAGTGCTCCATTTTACTGCAAATAAATGTAATCGGTCTGTTTAACAACATTATAGGAGATTTGCATCGTGAAAGAACTTATAGATTTGAATAACATACAACTTACACAACCAAACAATCCGAACACGCAATCGGAAGAAAAGAAAAAATACGATTTAAAAGCATGTGAAGTGATATTTGGTATCGACATTGCCGAACCCGAACCCATATTAAAATTAAATGATGTTTTGGTATTAAGTCGGGGAGATATTAGCTGTATCAAAGGCAAAGCAAAGTCACGTAAAAGTTTTTTGGTTGCTTACATTGTTTCGATGGTTTTAAATCAAAACCCTGCTGCAAAAATTCTTTTAATTGACACAGAGCAAAGCAAATACTTTGTAGTAAATGTAATGAAAAGGATTTACCGACTCATGGGTTGGGTACATCTTAATGAGCAATTTCGTACAATGTCACTGAGAGAATACGACGTAGAAGATAGGAAAGGGATTTTAATTCAAGCAATTGAAGATTATGGATCTGACTTCATTGTACTCGATGGAGGTGTTGATATTATTTCAGATTTTAATGACTCTACTGAAAGTAAAGCGGTTGTAGGTTTGCTAATGAAATTATCCACCAATCATAATTGTCATATCCTTAGCATTTTGCACGAAGGTAAGTCAAACGGTGAATTAAGAGGGCATTATGGTGCTGAAATGCTTAACAAATCTCAAACCGTTTTCGAAGTGGTAAAAGATGGTGAGATTTCCAATGTTAGTCCGTATGCTACCCGGAGTATGCCTTTTGATGAGTTCAGTTTCAGAATTGAAGATGGCCTACCTGTACACAATGGTGAAATAGTCAAAATGACTAAAGCTGAACAAAAGGAGTACAAGATGAAAGAACTAGCTGTTAAGTTACTTGCACCAAATAAGCAAATGGAATACGAGGAATTTGCTAAGGAATATGCAGAGCTTGCTGGTTGCACACCACGGACTGCAAAAACCCATTTGTCTAATTTACGTCATAGGAACTACGTAGTTAAAGACAAATCTACTAAACTCTACAAATTATTCAAATACGAACTTGAAAAATAAGATGAATGTAAAACCGCTTCTATATATAAGCGGTTTTCATTATTGCATGAAACGAATGAAATTAGCTCAATGAAACTTTTCATTTTGATGTATTTGGTTGAAATACAATTATTTATATTGGATAGATTTGCTTTCAATGAAATCTTACTTTTTATCACTTTCATTAAGTCTTAAAAATAAACGATATGGAACTCAAAAACATACAAATCTGCTGTTTTCGAAATAAAGAGAGCCAGTACCGTCCAGAACCTATTTCGCTCTATGACTGGCTAACAACTGATAAATTCAAACAGCAAATTGAACTTATAAGAGCAACAACCGATAAGGCAACTCGCGATGATCTAAAAGCACAATTACCTTGTGCAATGCCAAGTCTTTTAATAGATAGATCCCATAGTGGATTTATCGCCATTGATGTTGATGGGGTTAATCACAACGAAAATCTAAATTACACCCCAGCTCAGCTTAAACAAAAAATATCCAACATTGCAAATGTCACATATTGCGGATATTCAGCCAGCGGTTTAGGTGTGTGGGCATTAATTCCATTATTCGACACCACAAGACACTTAGAACACTTCAGAGCATTGCAGGAGGTCTTTCAGCGTATCGACATAACAATAGACGAAAGTTGCTCAAATGTAAACAGGTTACGTTTCGCTTCTTACGATGCAGAACCATACATTAATCCAAATGCAAAACCATTCAGTTTGATTTTAGTTGAGAAAAGACAACCTAAAGCAAATCTAAATTACAAGCATTTCAAAAACACGGATAATGTTTTTGAAAATTTCAATCTAAATGGTGATGTTATCGACTTGCTCAAAAATCACGGTTGGAAAGAGAAATACACAAAAGGTGATAGAATCTATCTACAACGCCCTGGCAAAGAGGGCAAGGGTATTTCCGCTAACTTGAACACAGAAAAACGACTTTTCACAACCTGGAGCAGTTCCACCCAATTTGAAGCCCGAAAAGCATACAACGCAAGCCAACTGTTCAATTTGTTAGAATGTGTGGAGGATTGGAAGGAAACTGGAAAACGGTTGAAAGAGTTGAATTTTTTATAATTTACCCAAAATAGCCAAAATTGAGGTTTAATTATTTATTGGCATTGTCATATATTGTCAAAATTCCACTTTATCTTTGCATAATTTAAATCAGTTTATTTGTAAACTGACATAATTGAATTTCAAAGTGATTTAGCATTATTTCTCTATCTTTGTCCTTCGAAAAACTCAAATATTTTTGTGTTCAATACAATGAAAACAAATCAAATAGTTTAAAAATGAACATTGTAAAGACTATTTATTTTCAAGGCAGCAAATCTTTATATTTCAACTAAAAAACTCAAATTTGCAACATGATTAATTCAACATATACAGGCTCTTTTGCTGCTGGAAGCCTACTCCACAAAGAAACAAATGCAATACTCCCCTTATTCTTTTTGGAACAATCCGATAATTTTATTAAGCAGGAAATCCAACAAAATAATTTATTGAAAATAAATTCCGAAAGTGCCAGAAAAAGAACTGTAATGGAAATCCAAAAACGATTTTCAGTGACTAACAAATCATTTTGGGATTTTTATGTGAACAGAAACGAAGAGGAACAAAAGCTGTTACTTTTCTACCAGTGTTTAAGAG
>CANIXM010000124.1 GCA_947471245.1 Paludibacteraceae bacterium
AATTTGTGTGTCGGCTTCAAACCATCTTCGTCCTGATGTGACACATAGATGATGGCTATTTGTTTTTCTGCTGCAATGGCATTCACCATTTCTACAAAAATTTGAGCATTATCATCATCCAATTCAATGGTCGGTTCATCAAGTATAAGCAATGGCGGATGCTTTACCATGGCACGAGCCACCATCACCATCCGTTGCTGTCCGATGGACAAGCTTTGAAATGATTTACCTTCAAAAGAAGGACCAAGCATGGCAATCCATTCCTTTGCTTTGCGCCTTTGGATGTCTGTGGGCAGCTGATACAATCCAATAGAATCTACCATCCCTGAAACAATCATATTTTCTACCGTGTCGTCATGCTTGAATAATTGTACCAATGAAGGCGTAAAATACCCAATTTGCTTTTTAATATCCCATATAGTTTCACCTGAACCCTTTTTACGTCCAAACAAAGTCATGTCCTGTCCATAAGCCTTTGGATTGTCACCACTGATCATGTTTACCAGTGTGCTTTTGCCTGACCCATTGGGACCTATCAACTGCCAAAACTCACCTTTCCTCACCGTCCAACTGACTCTATCGAGCACATGCTTATCTCCATAACTCACCGACACTTCATTTAATTGGATAAGCGGATCAATGTCTATCTGAGTTTGGCTGTATTGAGTGGGAAGTTTGAAAACATGACGGGATGATGAGTGTATATCTTTTGATGACAAAAAATCTACCTTTGACTGCACATTCACTATTTCATCTTGCTCATTGACAGTCAGCACATAATCAATATTGGATAACACATCGCGTTTTCTGAAAAAAAGCTGTATCATCGTCATTTGCTTCGACACATTTTCCAGCTTATGAGTAATCATAGCTTGAGTAGCTTTATCCACATTGGCATACACATCATCTAGCACTAGAAACGAGGGTTGCTGAGCAATTAGGTATTCGAGGACAGCTTTTTTCTGCTGCCCGCTAGACATGGTCTGCAATCCTTGTTTATTCTCTGCTGTGGAGACCACTATCCTATCATGCCTCAACTCCTCATCCAGCATCCGTTCTACAGTAATGGTAGAAAACAAAGCACACGAGCCAGTGCTTAGGTTAAGGTAATCTTTCAAAAAATCATCGGTGATGATACGATTGATAACCAGTTTCTTATTAGACGCATTGGAAAGATAGATACCTATATGACTATTGAGACACATAACGATAAAATTAGAGTGAGCTAATATTTGTCTTCTCTATTAATGTCTTATTTAGTAAATCAGCATTTTGCCAGATAATCAACGAAGTGCGAACACCTATTTCCAATGGCGAAGAGCCGGTGAGCAGAAGTGCTGGATAAAACACACATGCTGAGATAATTTCAAAGACAGAGAAAGCGCTTAAAACAATTGACAATTTTGGCAAAATGGCATTGATTTCTAATGGGATTTCTGTTCCAAAATCAATTAGCAATGGTTTCCCATTGGGGAGGATTTCTTTGGTTGAAATTTCTTTGGAGAAGTCGATAAAGTGGTAATTGGTAGTCAGCTCAATGATCTTATCCTCGTCAACATGAGAACTTAAAGACACAATAGGAGCAGATATTATTCCATCAAAAAACAGAGTATGTGCAGACTCAACATGACTGTCATTCAAATCAAAAACTTGAGTAAGCACACTATTATCATCCAGCTCCACGACAGCATTTCTACGAATATCTTCAGGAGCCAATACTACAAAGTGACTTGCCACGCGTTTCATTTGAGCGTCTTGGTGGGTGTAACGACAGAAGAGTCTGTTTTATGCTTAAAAATTCGTTGAAAGAATGATTGATTGGCCTTTTCGACTTTCTTTGTCAAACTATCTTTAGCTGTGGCATCAAAAAGGCGTACCAATGCCACACTGTCAATTTTGGCATTCATCTTTCCTTTGTAACCATGACTTGCTAAAAATGCACCTGATACAGATTTGATCTGAGCATCACTTTTAGCAGTCAGTCTCAGTTTGAACTTTCGCCATTTGCCATCATTATAAGCCTTATGAACAATACTATCCGACTTACCGTTGGCGTAATTAATAGTCAACACAGTGTAGGGGTCAATACAAGAGTCAGAAGGCGCAATGATTTGCCTAAACATTAAGAGATAAACATCTCCCATGAGCATTTGTCTATCAGTGACATTAAACCTTAGTTGTGTTCGACGTGACTTAGCAGTAAACTCATAGTGACGAGTTTTTTTCCATAAATTCACTTTGGAATAGTAAGTAAGCGTGGTGTCAAACACATGATAAGCTCCCCTATTCACATCAGTTTGAATCGTTTTAACATCCTGAATAACTGATTCATACACTTTCTCAAATCTATCGGGATTGCGAGTAAACCACACCATTGATGAATCAAACTGTGCCTTAGTGATAGCATGCTTTTTCAAAACAGACTGATAGTATTTCTCTTTATTAGAATCTGGAATATAGAGTATGCCCTTTTGAAAAAACACACCATCCAACTTATGCATATCTACTAGCACCTGACACATTTGTTCGTCAGAAATCACTTCCGCTGGACGATTATTGCAGGCAGCAAGTACAAATATGACCATCAAAACGACTAACCTACTCCCCTTGCTCATCCTGTTCATTCTCTTTAATTTTCTCCAAACTACGATCCAAATCTTTGCGGTAGAACAAAAACAAAATAACCACCGCCACACTAATAGCCGAATCAGCAATATTGAAAATAGGGCTGAAAAACAAGGTTTCACCCATGCTGTCTTTAATGAGTGGAAAATAAAACATATCCACCACTTTGCCATACAGAGGAGCTGCATAGCCCCCACCTTGTGGAAAAACACTTGCCACATGACCCCAACTATCGCTGAAAACAACTCCAAAATAAAGGGAATCCAGTATATTACCTGCGGCGCCGGCCAATATTAAAGACACAGTCAGAATGTATCCTGTGCTGAATCCCTTTTTAATCAATTTCCGAATGTAATAAATAAGTGCACCCACTGCTATCAATCGAAAAATAGTTAAAAACAATTTTCCAATCACTTCCATGCCGAAAGCCATGCCATTATTTTCTACAAAGCGAATTTGAAACCAGTTGAATACTTCCACATATTCACCTAAGGAGAAATGAGTTTTGACGTAAATCTTAGACGCTTGATCTACAAAAAGAACAAGAAGTATTAGAAATGTGGATTTTTGAGCGATAGTTATTTTCATTTGAGTTTATTCAGATTAATTTAATTAACACGGAGACACGGAGACACAAACATTATTCGGCTCTATTAAAAATTAGGTGGTGAAACTCACAGATGGAATTTTAACCACAAAAGGCACAAAAGTGAAAAGTGAAGAGTGAAGAGAACACAAAACTTTGCCTTTGGCAAATTGTATCTGACTTCAATTGTTGAACTAAAAATAGGCTGACGCCATATTAATACCGACAGGTATTTCTGTTGTGTACTTTCTATATTTTACTTTTCATTTTTCACTTTTGTGCCTTTTGTGGTTTTTTTCTTGTTAACGTCCCATGTTTCATTTTCACCCACCCTGAACGTTATAGAACCAATTATACATTTAGCTTCCGCGACATTTACTTGTTTACTTGTTTACTTGTTTACTTGTTTACTATATTTTGAACCATCCTATAATAAAAACGGCAACCGGCGGGTCTGCCAATTGCCGAATAGTAGTCATGATTAAACCACTTATTATTTCTTTTCGTCGTTCTTAGCTTCAATGCTCAAAGTAGCATGAGGCACAGCACGAAGGCGTTCTTTAGGTATCAATTTACCTGTTTCGCGACAAATGCCATAAGTTTTATTTTCAACTCTTACCAATGCGGCTTGTAGGTGTTGAATAAACTTCATTTGACGTTGAGCCAATCGACCAGACTCCTCTTTCGACAAAGTAGCAGCACCTTCTTCCAACACTTTAAATGTAGGTGAAGTGTCTGATACATCATTGCTATTCACATTATTAACTCCAGTTCTCAATAAGTCATAATCCGCCTGTGCCAATACCAATTTTTCCTTAATTAGCGTACGAAACTCATCCAATTCCGCATCCGAATATCTTGTCTTTTCGCTCATGTTTTCAGTAATTTATCTACTTATTAAAAGTGGATTGGGTTAATAATTTCTTTGTCAATAATCGAGTGCAAAATTAGCAAAACAGATTCACTTAAGCAACACATTTGCTTACATTATTTTGACGCGTATGGTTTTAATCTTTTATGACAACCAATTTCACTACGTATTCATCAAATTCAATGTCTGTGGCATCCTTCAAACCTGCCTCGCAAACCACAGAGTTAGCCAATGTCTGTGTAGCAATATATGCCGCATAATCATTCACCGCAGCTTGTACTTCGTCATTACCTTCTATCTTGACGGTGATTCTATCCACGATTTCCAGTCCACTTGACTTACGGATGTTTTGAATCCGATTTACCAACTCACGAGCAATTCCTTCTCGCAGCAATTCTTCCGTCACAGTAATATCCAATGCCACAGTCAGTTTACCTTCATTAGCCACCAACCACCCAGGCATATCTTCGGTAATAATCTCTACATCCTCCGTAGTCAGAAGCACTTCACCACTGGCAAGTGACAAGGTGTATTCACCATCCTTTTCAATGGCTGCAATTTCCGACTTCCCGAATGAAGTCATAGCTTGTGCTATTTCCTTCATTTGCTGACCATATTTTTTACCCAATGTTTTGAAGTTGGGTTTGATTTTCTTCACCAAGTTTTCCATATCGGCATCGGCTGGGATGACCTCCAGCTCTTTGATATTAACCTCAGCTTTAATCAAGTCTGCTATGTAGTTGATTTGATTAAATGTGATTTCATCAGGCGCTGGAATGACTGCCTTGGTAAGTGGCTGACGAACTTTTTTATCCGCCTTCCGACGAAGTGCCAATATCATGGAAGATGCCTGCTGAGCCAGTTGCATACACGCTTCCAAATTACTGTCAATCAACGACTCATCGTAGCCGGGAAAATCTGTCAAGTGCACCGATTCACTAGCATCTTTACCAGTCATCGCATTCAAGTCCAAGAACAGACGGTCGGCAAAAAACGGTGCTATCGGAGCCATCAGTTTAGCCACTGTATCCAAGCAAGTATAGAGAGTTTGATAGGCCGAAATTTTATCGACATCATATTCACCTCCCCAGTAGCGTTTGCGGTTGAGGCGCACATACCAGTTGCTCAGGTTTTCGCCCACAAAATCGGAGATAGCACGTCCAGCACGTGTAGGTTCATAAGCTTCATAGTGCTCACCCACTTCTTTGACCAATGTGTTCAAAAGCGAAATAATCCAACGGTCAATTTCCGGACGATAGGCAACAGGAATTTCTGCCTCAGAATAATTGAAATTATCCACATTGGCATAAAGTGAGAAAAAAGAATAGGTATTATAAAGTGTACCGAAGAATTTCCGACGAACCTCATCCACGCCTTCGATATCAAATTTCAAATTGTCCCATGGCGAGGCATTGGTCATCATGTACCAGCGAAGCGGATCCGAACCAAATTTCTCAATGGTACTGAAGGGATCTACTCCATTGCCCAATCGTTTGGACATCTTATTGCCGTTTTTATCAAGCACCAACCCATTGGAAATAACGCTCTTAAACGCAACCGAGCCACGCACCATGGTGCTGATGGCGTGAAGCGTAAAGAACCAACCGCGAGTTTGGTCCACCCCTTCGGAAATAAAGTCGGCGGGGAAGCCCCCTAAATCGGACTGGCTAAACGGATAATGAATTTGAGCATAAGGCATGGCACCCGAGTCAAACCACACGTCTATCAAATCCAGTTCACGCTTCATGGCTTTGCCTGATGGAGATACTAGAATGATGCCATCCACATAAGGACGGTGAAGATCAATGTTTTCTACTGAATAGTTCTCAGCAGAAAGGTCGCCAACTTTGAATTTCTTATACGGATTTTCGGTCATGAAACCTGCCGAAATCGATTTTTCTATTTCACCCATCAGCTCTTCCAGTGAACCGATGCAAATTTCTTCTGTGCCGTCTTCCGAGCGCCAAATAGGAAGTGGAGTTCCCCAGTAACGACTGCGGGACAGGTTCCAATCCTGCAGGTTTTCAAGCCATTTACCAAAACGACCAGTACCCGTGGATTGTGGTTTCCAATTGATGGTATCGTTGAGTGCCATCATCTCTTCACGGCAAGCGGTAGTGCGAATAAACCAGCTGTCCAATGGATAGTAAAGCACGGGTTTAT
>CANIXM010000125.1 GCA_947471245.1 Paludibacteraceae bacterium
ATGCCTGCACTGTTCCAATCGGGCAATGTGTGGATAGCACTGACCGAAGCGGCAATGGATGGCGACTACTGTGCAGCGCGCCTCAGCCAAAAATCACCAGAGGGGGAATACTCCATTCAGTTTCCACAACCAAACGAAAACATCACCGGAAAAGCCACTTATCCAGAGTCTGCTTTGCCTTGGTACTCCCCATGGAGAGTAATGTGTATTTCCGATAATCTGGGAACCATCGTAGAATCCACCTTGGGCACCGACCTTGCCACGCCGGCACAATACGATGTGACGAAATGGGCAAAATTTGGTATTTCATCTTGGAGCTGGATTTTATTAGGTGACGAGTCGGTTAATTTTGAAACCTCGAAAGAGTTTATTGATTATGCTGCACGAATGAACTGGCAGTATTGCCTTATTGACTGGAACTGGGACAACAGAATAGGTGATGACAAAATCAAAGAATTGGCACAATATGCCAAAACAAAAAATATAAAAATTGCTGTGTGGTACAATTCGGCTGGCACTTGGAACACCGTACCTGCCACTCCTCGCAACAAACTTGTTACGAAAGAACTGAGAGCAGCGGAATTCAAGAAATTGCAAGACATGGGAGTTGCCGGGATTAAAATCGACTTTATCAATGGCGACGGTCAGTCCATGATAAACTATCAAAACGAAATCATAAAAGAAGCTGCCGAATACGAATTGACTGTGAACTTTCACGGTTGCACCTATCCACGCGGCAGACAACGGACGTATCCCAACCTTGTGTCGTCAGAAGCTGTGATGGGAGAAGAAATGGCATGCTTTGACAAACAATATGTTTTAGACCAACCAGCACATTGTGCTACACTGCCATTTACACGCAACCTTTTTGACCCGATGGATTTTACGCCAGTAAATTTTACCAGTATCGAAAAAGGTAAAAAAACCGACACCAAAGGATTCGAACTGGCACTTTCGGTACTTTTCCTTTCGGGAGTTCAGCACTATGCCGAAACTTCTACGGGTATGGCATCGCAAAAGGATTTTGTACAAGAATTCTTCCGCAATATACCCGGTACGTGGGACGATGTGAAATTTATCGACGGCTACCCCGGTAAATATGTGATTATTGCACGCAAAAGTGGCAACAAGTGGTACATTGCTGGTATCAATGCCACCAAAAACGAATTGGAAGTGAACATGAATGTAGCGTTTGCAAAAGGAAGCAAAAATGCAATGATTATCAACGATGGCGAAAAAGACCTCCAACAGTCACCAATTCAACTTTCAGAAAAAACCAACTTGAAAATCAAACCATTGGCTGGTTTTGTAATTGTAAACTAAATTAGAAAACTAACTACATTTATCTACAAAACTATGAATCGTTTAAAAATCAACTCTCACTTCATTGCAATACTTACATTGCTAACGTGTGCAATCATTGCTAATCAGGCACATGCATCGGTGCAGTCCTTCACCAAAGATGCAGATGGCGTAAGTTTCAAACTCAACAAAGGACTAATGAAACTGAAAGTTTGTACTGAAAACATCGTAGAAGTAAAATACACCATACTACCTTCCTTTCCTGAAAAAAAGTCATTGGTCGTAAACAACGATTGGAATCAGCAACCTAGCTTTAGTGTCAAAGAAGCGAAAGGCGAAATTGTTATCGTGACAGCGAGCATCAAAATTAAAGTAAACCGCAAGACTGAAGCTATCAGCTACACACGACTCGACGATGCAGTTATTCTATCAGAAGATGGAACTGCTGGCAAATGGATGAAAGAAGACACCATTGCTGGACTAAAGGTCAACAATTGCGTGACGCAGTTTAATTCTCCTGCTGATGAAGCACTTTGGGGACTGGGATGCCACCCCGAAGATAGTTTATCTATCAATTACAAAGGTAGAAATCAGGATTTGGTGATTCGGTATCTGACTGGAGCTATTCCCGTGCTTTTATCCAACAAAGGATACGGACTGCTTTGGGACAACTACTCACCGTCCTACTTCTTTGGAGCCGAAGCCGGAAACACCAAATTCAAATACAAATCCGAAAGTGGTGACATGATAGACTATTATTTCATGTACGGTCCTGATTTTGATAAGATAATAGCTTCCTACCGCATTGCTACTGGTGCTGCGCCTATGTTCCCTAAGTGGGCTTTCGGTTTGTTCCAATCGCAGGACAGGTATAAAACTCAAGCAGAAGTATTGTCGGTAAAAGATAAATACAGAAATGGCAAAATTCCAGTCGATTGCATTGTACAGGACTGGTATTACTGGGAACCTGGATTGATAGGCCGTCATATTCTATGGCCTGATAGATACCCCAATCCTAAGGCAATGGTGGACGAACTGCACAAAGCTAACATGCACGCCATGATTTCAATATGGCCCATGCTTGACAAAGGGACTGCTAATTATAAAGCCATGGAAAAGGAAGGAAATATGACAAACATTGATTTTACAAAAAACGAGATATATTACGATGCTCATAGCTTCAAAGCCCGAAAGATGTATTGGGATCAAGCAAAAGACAGTATTATTACTCCTCAAAAATGGGATGCCTGGTGGGTGGACATGTGTGAACCCGACAACGGAAAAAGACTTGATGAGAGAAGAACTGCCATGTTTGCAACCGGAAGAGGGATAGATTATTTCAACACCTATTCCCTGATGCACACCACCGGATTGTATGAAAACTGGAGAAAAGACGTACCCGAGAAAAGAGCATTTCTGCTAGCTCGTCAGGCTTTTGCTGGTCAACAACGAAATGCCGCCACCCTGTGGTCATCTGACATTACATGTACCTGGCGGGAATACAAGAATCAAGTTCCACAGATTATCAACGCTTGCACCTCGGGAATTCCATATTTAACTTCCGACATCGGCGGCTATCATCTCAACTGGGATGCACCCAACTGGTCAACTGCTGACAATCGGGAATTATTTACGCGCTGGTTTCAGTTCGGCGTTTTTAATCCTATATTCAGAATCCACGGTAAAGGCGAGAGAGCTCTATTTTCAGACAACTGGGATGCACAAACCAAAGAAATATTATTGAAGTACGACCATCTGAGATACAGGCTGTTGCCATACATTTATTCTTTATCATGGAAAGTAACCAACGAAGGATATACCATCATGCGTTCCCTTGCTTTTGATTTTAAGGACGATGCTGCCATCAACAACATTCCCGACCAGTACATGTTTGGACCTGCATTTTTGGTCAACCCTATCACAGAGCATCAGTATAGCCCTGAAGCTGGGGCAACAGCTTCCAAATCCCGCAAAGTTTATCTCCCTAAAGGCACTGCTTGGTTCGATTTCTGGACTGGGCAACAACTCGCTGGCGGACAAACGCTTGACGTACCAACGCCTATTGAAACAATGCCTCTGTACATCAAAGCAGGCTCCATCGTTCCCATGGGACCATTCTTGCAGTATGCCACAGAAAAACCTGCCGACCCGCTCGAAGTAAGAATTTATCCAGGTGCCGACGCATCCTTCACCTTTTATGAAGATGAAAATGATAACTATAACTATGAAAAAGGCGACTATTCAACCATTCCAATAACATGGAACGAGCCTACTCGCACACTCACCATCGGTGAGCGAAAAGGTACGTTTAAAGGAATGTTGGAAAATAGAACTTTCAATATCGTGTTGGTAGCGCCACAGAATGGTGTGGGGCTGATGGAAACTGCTCCATCTAAGACCGTCACATACACTGGAAAAAACATAGTCGTAAAATTATAATTACGCTGGTATTCCGATAGTTTGGTAATTGGAATTTAAAAACAGATTTAGCAAAAAGTAAATTAATCCAAAACACATAATAAAATGAAAAAAGTATTGTTGCTGGTTTTCAGCATTAGCATTTTCCTGAATGGTTCAGGTCAGACTGATGGTAAAAAAAGTTTTGCATCAGGCGAATTTAAAAAATGGGCACCCACTCCGCCAATGGGTTGGAACAGCTGGGATTGTTATGGTCCTTCGGTGGTAGAACAAGAAGTCTTGGCCAATACCGATTATATGGCAACGAAGCTGAAATCATTCGGCTGGGAATACATTGTGGTGGACATCCGTTGGTATGTTGAAAACGAAAAGGGAGGCGTGTACAACCAAAAGGATCCACAATATGTGATTGACGAATATGGCCGATATATGCCTGCCGTTAATCGCTTTCCATCGGCTGCCAATGGCACAGGTTTTAAGAAGCTTGCAGATTACATCCACAGCAAAGGTCTCAAATTTGGTATTCACATCATGCGCGGCCTCCCCAAAGTAGCGGTGGAACGTAAGTTGCCCATCAAAGGCGCCAACGGAATTACTGCCGACCAAATCTTTTCTAAAGACACCCTATGTGGATGGCTTAAAGACAATTACACCATCGTAGCCAACAAACCCGGTGCTCAAGAATATTACAATTCATTGATGGAGCTATATGCCAGTTGGGGCTTGGATTATATCAAAGTGGATGACCTTTCGCAACCTTACCACAAGGGTGAAATAGACCTAATTCGCAATGCTATTGACAGATGCGGACGACCCATTGTGCTGAGTACCTCACCTGGACAAACACCTGCGGAGCAAGCCAGCCATGTTAAAGACCATGCCAATATGTGGCGCATGGTGGAAGACGTATGGGATATCTGGGGGGATGTTACTCATGTGATGGATGTGAGCAAAAAATGGTATGCACACAGAGCACCTGGCAACTGGCCCGACTGCGACATGATTCCTTTGGGGCGTATCGCCATCAGAAGTGAAATAGGTACCGACCGCATGACCAACCTCACCAAAGACGAACAATACGCATTGATGACCATGTGGACCATTTTCAGATCACCATTATTCTTTGGTGGCGATATGCCTAGCAATGATGATTTCACGCTCAGCCTACTCACCAATCCCGAAGCGATTGACATTACTAAAAGCAGCACCAACAACCGCTTGTTGTCTGACGATGGCAAACGAACAATATGGCTTGCCGATGACCCAAAAACAGGGGATACCTATGCCGCTTTGTTTTTCGCCAATGACAAAGTGAAAATTGAACCATCGCTTGCCGTCTATACCAGCAAACTTATTACTCGCAAAGAACAGAGTACAGAAGTAAAAGTTGGTTTAAACGGTTCCAAAAAACTCTATCTTGTAGTGGATGACGCTGGTGATGGTTTCGGCAACGATCTTGCCAACTGGATAGAACCCAAACTGACTGGAACCAAAGGCACTTTGAAATTAACTGACCTTAAATGGGTAAAGGCTTCTGCTGGTTGGGGCAAACCAATAATCAATAAAAATGTAGGGAATCAAAATTTAAATGTTGAAAATAAAGAATATGCCGAAGGTATAGGTACTCATTCAAATTCGATTATTGAATTCGATATTCCAGAAGGTTACGACACTTTTTCCGCCATGGGTGGGCTTGATAATGGATGTGTTGGTAGAAATGGTGGTGCAACAGTAAAGTTTCTTGTTTTTCTTCAAAACCCTGTTGTTAACATACCGCAAGAATCAGCAAAAGTCAAGCTAAACTTTAAAGACTTGGGCATCACCGATAAGTGTAAAGTGCGCGACCTGTGGAGCAAGACGGACGTTGGCGTTTACTCCGATTCTATTTCGTTGGATGTTCGCAATCATGGAGCACGTTTAATAAGGATTAGCAAGGTTAAATAAATACGGAGTTTTTCAGCGGACCCTAGGTAATTATTTTCGATTAAAATTTTAACTTTAAGTATATGATATTAATTATTGATATATTTCTTAAAACTATTTTAGGTTATCGGTTCATTCAATAAAGACCTCTATCCCTAGCCCTTTCTCCCACCCGCAAAGGCGGGTCAAGTATCCGAAAGGGTACAAGGCAGCTCATTTCATGGATTTCGTGGCGTTTTTTCGAATGTTGCTAATTTCACGTTTCATATTTCATGAGTTAGACTTCGCTCTTTAAGTCCCCCATGGGGGATTTAGGGGGCAAATCATTCGGTAAAGTCCCTCGTATACTTGACCCGCTTTGCCGGTGGGAGAGGGTAATCGGTTTACCGCTTAGCTTGCCAAGATTTAGGGAGAGGTCATATCAGTAAAACCTAACAATAAATATTATATATTACTTATGAACAATTTCAAATAATCCCACTCTTAAATCTGTTTAAGTGGATGAAACGAACATGACAAAATTTAAACAATTTTGACCCA
>CANIXM010000126.1 GCA_947471245.1 Paludibacteraceae bacterium
CTCAGGCCGATGCAGTGTTTGTAAATACCTGTTCGGTACGTGATAATGCCGAACAAAAAGTGATTAACCGCCTTCAATATTTTCAATCGCTCAAGCGAAAGAATAAAAAAATGATTATTGGCGTGATTGGCTGTATGGCCGAACGGGTGAAAGATGAACTGATCACCCAACACGGAGCTGACATTGTAGTGGGTCCAGATGCGTACTTGGACATTCCCAATCTGGTAGGAAGCGTAGAGCAAGGTAGCAAAGCCATCAACGTACAACTTTCAACTACCGAAACCTATCGCGATGTATTGCCTACACGTATCGGAAACACCATTGCAGGGTTTATTTCCATCATGCGTGGGTGCGACAATTTCTGTACTTATTGCATCGTGCCATTCACCCGTGGAAGGGAAAGAAGCCGTGATGTAGCTAGCATTCTCAACGAACTCAGGGATTTAAGGGCAAAAAATTATAAAGAAGTGACCCTACTTGGTCAGAATGTGGATTCGTATGAATTTACACATGGTAAAACATTGATAGACTTCCCCGAATTACTGTCCATTGTAGCAGAAGCTGCACCCGAAATTCGGTTTAGATTTACCACCTCACATCCCAAAGACATGAACGATAGAACATTGGAGATGATAGCAAAATATCCCAATATCTGTCAATTCATACACCTTCCAGTGCAATCAGGAAGCAATAAAATTCTAAAACTAATGAATCGAAAATACACCCGCGAGTGGTATTTGGAGCGAATTGCTGCGATCAAACGGATTTTGCCAGAGGCTACTATTGGCACCGATGTGTTTTGTGGTTTTCATGACGAGACCGAAGAAGACCATCAGCAAACGCTGTCTTTGATGCGTGAAGTAGAATTTGACATGGCATTTATGTTCAAATACTCCGAACGACCAGGCACGGTTGCCGCACGGAGTTTGCCTGACAATGTTGACGAGGAGGTGAAGGTCAGGAGATTAAATGAAATAATCGCTCTTCAAAACGAACTGTCCAACCAAAGCAATCAACGTGACATCGGAAAAACTTTTGATGTATTGGTCGAAGGATTCTCAAAACGCTCAAAGGAACAGCTATTTGGACGTACATCCCAAAATAAAGTGGTGATTTTCCCACGCCTTGGAAGACGTATTGGAGAGACAATCAGAGTAAAAATTGAGTCGGCATCATCTGCCACACTGTTAGGCGTAGTGGTCGAGGATTAGGTATCTCCTGGCACCATAGCATTCGTTCATTTTTTATTGGTTGATAACATTTGTTACGAAAAGTGCAATAAATCCTTGTAATGTCAAACGAAAGCATTAAATTTGTGGGACTTTTTTCAAAAAAAGCATCGAGGGCTATCCTCTTGAAAGTCAAATATAAATAATAAAAACAAGTATATTAATTTAAACAAAAATCTATGTGGTTAATCAATTCTTCTATTGGGCGAAAGCTCGTGATGAGTATTACTGGGGTGTTCCTAGTATTGTTTCTGCTGTTTCACAGCATAATGAATATTGTAGTGATTATCTCTCCAGAGGGGTATAATGCAATATGTGCTACACTTGGTGCTAACTGGTATGCTATCGCAGGTACTTCTGTATTGGCAGCTGGTTTTGTGATTCACATCATTTATGCATTCTATTTGACCTATCAAAATAAGGTAGCTCGTGGTGCTGAGGCGTATGCAGTAGCAGGAACGCAAGAGGGTGTTAGCTGGGCTTCAAAAAACATGGTTCCACTTGGTGGCGTTATCTTAGGTTTCTTAGTGTTGCACATGTATAACTTTTGGTTCAAAATGCAATTTGCAGAATTGACTGGTATTCACACAGGTAGTTTTGATCCTGCTAATGGTGCTGCTTTTGTGACAGAATTATTTAGCAATAAATTGTATTGTGCATTATACATTGTGTGGTTGGTTGCCCTTTGGTTTCACTTGACTCACGGTATTTGGAGTGCGTTGCAAACTACTGGTTTGAACAACAAAGTGTGGTTGCCACGTGTGAAAACCATTTCAAACATTATATCTACCATTGTGATACTTATGTTTATGGCAATTCCATTGTATTTTCTAATCGGCTGTGGTGCTAGCTGTTAATTAGCCAGTTGTTAATGTAAAAAATTGAAAAAAATAAGATATGGCAAAGATTGAAGAAACAAAAATAGATGCTAGAATCCCTGAGGGACCATTGGCAGAAAAGTGGAGCAGTTATAAAGCTCATCAGAAGTTGGTTAATCCAGCTAATAAACGTCGTTTGGATATTATCGTTGTGGGTACAGGATTGGCTGGAGCATCAGCGGCTGCCTCTTTGGCAGAGTTAGGATTCAACGTACTGAACTTCTGCATTCAAGATTCACCTCGTCGTGCACACTCTATTGCTGCACAAGGTGGTATCAATGCAGCAAAAAATTATCAAAACGATGGTGACTCTGTGTACCGTTTGTTTTATGACACCATCAAAGGTGGTGACTATCGTGCTCGTGAAGCCAACGTGTATCGTTTGGCTGAAGTGTCCACTAGCATCATTGATCAATGCGTGGCGCAAGGTGTTCCTTTTGCTCGTGAATATGGTGGCTTGTTGGACAACCGTTCTTTCGGTGGTGCTCAGGTTTCTCGTACTTTTTACGCAAAAGGTCAAACAGGACAACAATTGCTACTTGGTGCATACTCTGCTTTGAGTCGTCAGGTTGGCAAAGGTGCTGTGAAGCTTTATTCTCGTTACGAGATGTTAGATGTGGTTGTTGTTGAAGGTCGTGCTCGTGGTATCATTGCTCGTAACTTAGTGACTGGTAAAACCGAACGTTTCTTTGCTCATGCGGTGGTAGTAGGTTCGGGTGGTTATGGAAATGCATTTTTCCTTTCTACCAATGCCATGGGTTCTAACTGCTCAGCTGCCATTCAAATGTATAAAAAAGGAGCTTATTTTGCTAACCCAGCTTATGCTCAAATTCACCCCACATGTATTCCAGTACACGGTGAAAATCAATCAAAATTGACTTTGATGTCAGAGTCACTTCGTAATGATGGACGTATCTGGGTGCCTAAGAAAAAAGAAGATGCAGAAGCTATCCGTGCAGGAAAGAAAAAAGCAACTGACTTATCAGAAGACGAAAGAGATTATTATTTAGAGCGTCGTTATCCTGCTTTCGGTAACCTTGTGCCTCGTGATGTTGCTTCACGTGCAGCTAAAGAGCGTTGTGATGCAGGTTTTGGTGTTGGTAATACTGGATTGGCTGTTTATCTTGACTTCTCTGATGCCATCAATCGTTTGGGAGAAAATGTAGTGCGTGCTCGCTATGGTAACCTGTTCCAAATGTATGAAAAAATCGTTGATCATAATCCATATAAAACACCTATGATGATTTATCCAGCTATCCACTATACCATGGGTGGTGTTTGGGTAGATTATGAACTACAAACTTCTATCCAAGGATTATTCTGTATTGGTGAGGCCAACTTCTCTGACCACGGTGCTAACCGTCTGGGAGCTTCAGCATTGATGCAAGGTCTAGCTGATGGCTATTTCGTATTGCCATACACCATCCAAAATTATTTGGCTGACCAAATCCGTGTGCCTCGCATGAGTACCGATTTACCTGAATTCGAAGCAGCTGATAAAGCTGTAGCTGACAAAATCACAAAATTGATGAGCATTCAAGGAAAACGTTCGGTAGATTCACTTCACCGCGAACTTGGTCTTATCATGTGGGATTTCGTAGGTATGGGTCGCAATAAAGCAGGTCTAGAAAGTGCCATCGAAAAAATCAAAGCCGTACGCAAAGAGTTTTGGTCGAATGTGTTTGTTCCAGGCAAATCAGAGGACATGAATGTGGAATTAGAAAAAGCACTTCGTGTTGCTGACTTTATTGAAATAGGCGATCTAATGGCTCGTGATGCATTGATGCGTGAAGAATCATGTGGTGGTCACTTCCGTGAAGAATACCAAACACCAGAAGGTGAAGCACTTCGTAACGACGAAGAGTTCTCATTTGCTTCTTGTTGGAAATTCACAGGTGAAGGTCAAGAACCAGTATTGATCAAAGAACCACTTGTATATGAATTTGTACACCGTCAACAACGTAATTATAAAGCGTAAAGCCCCTCCAACCTCCCCAATAGGGAGGCTTTTTGGGAGATATTTATTCAGAAATCGATTTAATCAAAAAATAACTAACTTCAGTTTTCCCCCTTGGGGGAATTAAAGGGGGCTTATAAGATATGGAAAAAAGTATAAATGTGACGCTTAAAGTTTGGCGTCAGGCAGGTCCAAAGGTCAAAGGTGCTTTTGAGACATACAAACTAAATAATGTTTCTACTGATAGTTCATTCCTCGAAATGATGGATCAGTTGAACGAGCAATTAATCAGCGAACGCAAAGAACCAGTAGTCTTTGATCACGACTGTCGCGAAGGTATCTGTGGCATGTGTAGCATGTTTATCAACGGACACCCACACGGACCAGATGGTGAAATCACTACTTGTCAGCTACACATGCGTATGTTTAAAGATGGTGAAACTATCACCGTAGAACCATGGCGTTCTGCTGCATTCCCTGTCATCAAGGATTTGATGGTAGATCGTGGAGCGTATGACAAGATCATTCAAGCTGGTGGATATGTGAACGTAAACACAGGTGGTGTGCCTGATGCTAACGCTATTCCAATCTCCAAGATTGATGCTGATGAGGCAATGGACGCTGCATCATGCATCGGATGTGGAGCTTGTGCTGCTGCTTGTAAGAATGGTTCAGCCATGTTGTTCGTTGCAGCTAAGGTGAGTCAATTGGCATTGTTGCCACAAGGTCGTGTGGAAGGTGCTGCACGTGCTAAAGCCATGGTTGCCAAAATGGACGAACTTGGTTTTGGTAATTGTACCAATACAGGTGCTTGCGAAGCAGAATGTCCTAAGAATGTTTCTATTTCGCACATCGCTCGTTTGAACCGAGAATTTATTTGTGCTAAATTGAGCGATTAATAATTTTTATTTTCAGATAAAAATGCTTTTTACAACAAAGGATACTTTTAATAAAAGTATCCTTTGTTGTTTTTTGTACCCCAGCCCCCTCCGGCTCCCCCATGGGGGGAGAGGAAGACAAACCCGCAACCCCCGACCCCTAAAAGGGAGGAATTCCAAATCAATCAATATTCCCGCGAAGACAATCTAGGAGTCTGCGGAAGGTATCTATATGTCCACGAAAGCAATCTAGGAAGGCGCGGATGCCATCGATAAGACCGCGAACGCCATCGAGAAGAGCGCGAAGACCATCCGTAAGACCGCGAACGCAATCTATGAAGGCGCGAATGCAATCGATATGTCCGCGAATGCAATCGATATGTCCGCGAAGACAATCGAGAAGACCGCGAATACCATCTAGATGACCGCGAAGACAATCTAGATGTCCACGAGACGTTTCTATAAAACCGCGGAAGCAATCTAGGTGTTCGCAATTGGTATCTAGACAGTCGCAATTGGAATCTATACGTTCGCAACTTGAATCGATGTGTTCGCAATTGGAATGACCCCCTCCGACTCCCTCCGCCAGTGGGCGGACAGGCACATGGGGGGAGAGAAAGACAACCCCAGACCCCTAACCCCCGACCCCTGAAGGGGAGAAAGAAACCAGTACCGAACGCTCTAGCCCTGTCTATTTGCTTTAACCACATAGAACAGATAGGGGCTATCCATTCGAATCATTTTTATACAAAGATTTGTTGTGAGCACATAGTATAAAACTGCGTTTTATTTCTTACTAAGCGTCCGTTGGTTTTTTGTTAATTGATATGCAAAAATATCGCAAAATAGTGGTGTGATATTTGCAATATATGGTTGGTGGAATTCGTTTATGATGTGTAGAAAATAGCATTGAAGTATGGTGATAAGTGGGGTGATGGTGGTTTTTAAATTCCCCGTAGGGGATGAATGTATGTATATCATTTGTATATCCGCTACGGGGAATCTATCTATCTGATAATCGATTCTATTAATCTTTATTCCCTACGGGAAAAGAGGAATATCTGCCTCTATCCCTAGCCCTTTCTCCTCAGAGAAAGGGGATAAGCATCCGAAAGGGGACAAGGGGCACGGTTTACAGGATTGGAGTATGTATAAATATAACACATTATGTATATGTGGAGTTAATTTTAGTAATCACCAACTTAACA
>CANIXM010000127.1 GCA_947471245.1 Paludibacteraceae bacterium
ATTAGAAATATAAGCTTTTTTCGAACATTTATTTCACTTTAGTGTCTGCTTAGCCTATCGCTTTTGCTTGACCTAGTATTAATCTGTTTTAGTTTAAATCAAGTTAGATTTGAGCGGATACTCTATCAGCTAGATTTACTAGTTGATTGAGCATTATAGTTGATTTTTTCAGAGTGTTTTTATCGAATCACTTGTTCCCCTTCAATAGTCTATAAGTATGCTCTACGTTGTATAAAGGAAAATTTAAATATAAAAAAATCTAATAATTTTTATTGAAAAGACATGAATAAAAGTGAATTTGTACAATCTCTTAAAGTAAAATCCGTAAATGCCTTATTTGAACTTCTTAAATTTGGTAATACTGGAAGTTCTCAAATTGCTCAAGACTATGTTCTTGAAATAATATCAGAATTAAAGTCAAGAGAGTTATCTAAAGCAGAATCAATTGTTTTTGAAAATTTGGCTGAAAAGACTCTTATTGAAAAGACTCCAGTGTCAGTAGTGACTGATTCTCAAGAAAAATTAACTGAAAAAACGAGTGAATATTCAAGATACACAGCTTTGAAAACAATCTCAGGATTATTGTCAATATTAGGTTACATTTTAATTGTAGTAGGATTTGTTTCGATGTTCTATTTTTTCAATAATAATAAAACATTTATTGGAATTGCTGCCATAATTTCAAGCATTATAATCTCTTTACCTATGATTGTATTTTCAGGCCTCGTTACTGTTTTCATTGACATTGAACAAAACACAAGGAAGACAAATGAAGCATTAAACAACTCAAAATAAGATAAATTAATCATAGAAATATAACCTTCACCTCCTCAGATGGGCGTAGGCTCTTTCGGTTCAACCTATGGCTCCAGCCTACGTCGCAGTTAAAAGCAAGATTAATACTTTAAGTATTTTCAAGAAAATGCAAACGCTCGCGCACTTTTACAATGTTTGCCACTTGCCAACAGACCTAACAGTTTTAAAAACCTCGTTAGGTCGTGGTTCGGCAAAACCAACACCATGGTTGAACGTAGGCTCCGCTGTCGTACTTTTGTATAGTGTGCCATGTTTGTAAGGTGAAAGTGTCATAATACAAAAACCGTCTCAATGAGTTAAATCAAAGAGACGGTTTTTTGTTTATTAATGTAATCGGTTACACATCAATAGCATTTACCTCCACCAGCAATTCATCTTTCATCACCGACTGACCAGCTACCACGTGAATTTTTTGAATCACACCATTACAGGTGGCCGTAATCTCATTTTGCATTTTCATGGCTTCGAGGCTGAGGATGGGTTCGCCCTCGTTGACCAAATCACCTTCGGCAAGAAATATATCTACTATTTTGCCCGGCATGGGTGACTCGATGTTGTTGGCATTGATTTGCTTGGCGTCTTTGTCTATCATCCCATGTCGAACATAAGAGAAGATAGATTCCATGCTAAATTTATACTCCACACCATTCACTTTGATGGTGATTTTGTTTTGATCGCGCGACACCAGTTCGCAGTTAAACTGCTTGTCATTGAAATTGAAATAATACTGCGAATCAATATGATCAATGAAATTAATATCCTGCTCCTCGTTGTCAATCACAGGCTTAGCGTCGGTTGGGATATAGATTTTGTATCGTTTACCATTCTCGCGCAAGGCTATAAAAAGCCTGGATGCATCTCTTCTATATACGTATGATGTTCCCATTGTCAATTAATTTATTCGTTTGTTAAGTACCCACATATTTAATGATTCATCGTCATAGACTGTGGAATTTGATGCTATTTGAAGGTATTCTTTGGCATAAATAATAGTCGCTGCCAGGGCACCGATGAGTTCTTCCTCATCATTTTCTAACATTTCGGGAGTGTATTTCTGGTCAACCCATCGAGTGGTGTATTGTGCCGATACAAAATCGGGATCTTGAAGCACCAATCGGCAAAATGGAGCTGTTGATTTCAACCCAACTAAGTTAAACTCATTCAAGGCTTTAAGAGTTTTTTCTATCACTTCTTCGCGACTGTCTGCACGAACAATGATTTTGGATATCATGGAGTCAAAATAAGGTGTTACTACCGAACCGTTCTGAACACCAGTTTCAATACGGATACCTTTGCCACGAGGGAAATGAATTTTCTCTATAAAGCCTGTTTGTGGGCTAAACCTATTTTGAGGGTCTTCGGTGTTGATTCGGCACTCTATCGCCCAACCATTCAGCTGAATATCCGACTGTTGCAAAGTCAACTCCTCACCCAGCGCCACTTTAATTTGCCAATCTACCAAATCTACATGAGTAACCATCTCAGTAACTGGATGTTCCACTTGGATGCGAGTATTCATTTCCATAAAGTAAAATGACCCATCCTCATCCAAAATATACTCTATGGTTCCAACCGAAAAATAGCCAATGGCTTTTGCAAACTTCACGGCCATCTCTCCCATTTGATTACGCATTTCGGGAGTAATACTTGCAGATGGAGCCTCTTCCACCACCTTCTGGTGTTTGCGTTGAAGTGAGCACTCTCGTTCACCGAGATGAATGATATTTCCATGTTTATCACCCAAGATTTGGAATTCAAGGTGTTTCGGATTTTGGAGGTATTTTTCGATGAAGATATCACCATTTCCAAAAGCATTCACCGCTTCGTCATAAGCTGATTTGAACAATCGCTCCATGGCATCTGGCTTTTCTACAATACGCATTCCACGTCCACCACCACCTGCAGAGGCTTTAAGAATAACAGGGTAGCCAATTTTATCGGCAAACGCTTTAGCCACTTGTGCATCTACCACAGCACCTTCACTACCTGGCACAAGTGGTAAGCCTGTTTCGATGGCCATTTTTTTAGCAATGGTTTTGATACCCATGTTGCGAATAAGCTCTGGTGAAGGTCCAATAAAATTGATTCCACTCTCTTCACACAAAGCTGCAAAATCTGGATTTTCGGACAAAAAACCATAACCAGGATGTACCAAATCAATTTGGTGAGCCAATGCAAAATCTACAATTTTAGTTGCATTGAGAAAGATGGGCTTTTCATCATTCGCATCTTTGGCTTGAATTATTTCATTTGCATATTTTAGGTAAAGAGCATCAGGTTCTTTATCACTTTGTAACACCACTGACGTAATGCCAAGCTTATGAGCAGAACGAATGATACGAATAGCTATTTCGCCACGATTGGCAATTAAAAGTCTTTTTTTCATATTTTCTTTGACGGAAGACGAAAGTCAATTGACCAAAGTCATTTGTTATTATTTGTTTTTAAAACAACTGAAAATTAATTATTAATTCTCAATTATTAATTCTCAAAGCGGTATGCTTCCATGTTTGCGAGCAGGCTTTGAGTATTGTTTATTGGACAAAATATCAAAGGCGGTAATCAAGGTTTGACGTGTGCTGGATGGGGTAATTACCTCATCAATTAGTCCAAGTTCCTCTGCTTTATACGGATTGGCAATTTCGTGCTTGTACTTTTCGGTAAGCATCTTTTCCATTTCTTCGTAATTGGTAGCTGCAGCGAGTTCCTTTCTATTCACAATTTTAATAGCCCCTGCTGGTCCCATTACAGCAATTTCGGCACTTGGCCAAGCGAAATTGAAGTCACCACCCGTGTTTTTACTACTCATCACAATATAAGCACCACCATACGACTTACGCAAAATAATGGTAATCTTGGGAACAGTGGCTTCGCAGAAAGCATATAACAATTTGGCACCGTGGCGAATAATGCCAGAATGTTCTTGGTCAATACCTGGCAAGAAGCCTGGTACATCTTCCAGAATTAGTAGCGGAATGTTGTAGGCATCGCAAAAGCGAACAAAACGAGCACCTTTAATACTAGCATTGATATCCAGTGTACCAGCCATTACTTTGGGTTGGTTGGCTATGATACCGATGGATTTTCCTCCGAGGCGAGCAAAACCAACTACAATATTTTGAGCATATTTTTCATGGACTTCAAAGAAAGTATCTTTATCCACTACGATGTTGATGATATCTTTTACATCATAAGGGCGGTTGCTATCATCGGGAATGATTTTATTCAAAAATTCTTGGCGGGATTCGTAAAACTGTACGTTTTTAGAAATTGGAATAGGGTCAAAATTATTTGAAGGCAAATAAGACAGAAGTTTGCGGACATACATGATAGCGTGTTCCTCATCGTCATATACAAAGTGGGCTACCCCACTTTTCTGAGCATGCACATTTCCACCTCCAAGTCCCTCCATGTCAATGTCTTGATTCAACACTTCCTTGACCACATCAGGTCCAGTGACAAACATATAAGATGTCTGATTGGTCATAAATACAAAGTCGGTCAAGGCAGGTGAATACACTGCTCCACCAGCAGCAGGGCCAAGAATTACACTCACCTGTGGAATAATACCTGAAGAGCGAACGTTGTTTTTAAAAATAGTAGCGTAAGCCGAAAGACTTTTAATCCCCTCTTGAATGCGAGCCCCTCCAGAGTCTATCAATCCTACCACGGGTGCACCAAGCTTCAAGGCCATGTCTTGAATTTTGGCAATTTTCATTCCATGAGCATAACCAAGCGAACCACCCAAAACAGTAAAATCCTGAGCATAAGCAAATACGCTTCTACCTTGTACAAGTCCACGACCCACTACCACTCCATCGCCGAATACTGATTGTTTGCCACTCATGGCACTTTGTGCAGGCTCTACAAAAGCATCAAACTCGAAAAAAGTGCCCTCATCAAATAACACATTGATACGTTCACGTGCTGTAAGTTTACCCTTGATATGTTGCTTGACTGCAGCATTACTTTCCATTTGATGCAAGGCCTTGATCCGTTGCTCAAAAACTTCATTTTTACTCATTATTTATAAGATATTTTGCATTAAAATAAGTTACACAGTGACAAAGTAACAAATTTATGTTGAATTTCACTGCCAATTGAAACATTTATTAACGCTATAAAAATGCACCAACTAGATAAATTATTCATTTTTAATCATGTAAAAATTTAAACGAGATTGAGCACTTTTTGTTCTAAAGTGTTTGAAAAATGTCATTTTTTAACGCTAAGTTGAATCAATGATTCATTCAAAAAATCGTTAAATAATCATATCATTACCCAATTGAGAGTAAGTAGCTTTACACATTATTCATCCTTTTTTTGTACTTTTGCACGAATTTGATTAATAACAGAACGATGAGCACAGAACTTAGTGAACAAGAACAATTTAGACGTCAGAGTCTAACCGAATTACGCAACCTAGGGATAGATCCTTATCCTGCAGCATTATATCCAACAGACGCGTTTTCTACAGACATAAAAGAAGATTTTAAAGACGAAGAATCTGGTAAACAAGTTTGTATTGCAGGCCGTATCATGAGCCGTAGAATCATGGGGAAAGCCTCATTCGTAGAACTGCAAGACTCCAAAGGTAGAATACAAGTATATATAAGTCGTGATGATATAGCCCCCTCTAACTCCCCCAATGGGGGAGAATCTTCTTCCTCTCCTTCGGAGGGGCTAGGGGAGGCTATGTACAACACTGTTTTCAAAAAACTACTTGATATTGGTGATTTTATTGGCATTAGAGGGTTTGTGTTTCGCACCCAAATGGGAGAAATAAGCGTTCATGCTCAAGAGCTTACTGTGCTTAGCAAATCACTTCGTCCACTTCCCATCGTAAAATACAAAGACGGCGTGGCCTATGACGCATTCGAAGACCCAGAGCAACGCTATCGTCAACGCTATGTAGACTTAGTGGTCAACGAAGGCATAAAAGACATTTTTCTTAAACGCACCAAAGTGTACCAAACCATGCGCGATTTCTTCAATGCGCAGAATTACATTGAAGTAGAAACACCTATTCTTCAATCCATACCCGGTGGTGCATCGGCGCGTCCATTCATGACGCATCACAATGCATTGGATATACCTCTTTACCTGCGTGTGGCTAATGAATTATACCTCAAACGCCTAATCGTAGGTGGTTTTGAGGGCGTGTATGAGTTCTCCAAAAACTTCCGCAACGAAGGGATGGACCGCACTCACAATCCTGAATTTACCGCCATGGAAATCTACGTAGCCTACAAAGACTACAACTGGATGATGGAATTTACCGAGCAAATGATCGAAAAAATCTGCTTAGAAGTAAA
>CANIXM010000128.1 GCA_947471245.1 Paludibacteraceae bacterium
AGCAGTCGCTCGAAAACGACCTGTCAACTTACAGTTCGCACCTGCTGAACATGAAATTTTTCATCAAAAATAGCACTGCCAACACCCTTTTACTCATTGATGAATTTGGTACAGGCACCGAGCCCATGATAGGTGGTGCAATAGCCGAAGCCACGCTCGAACGGTTTAATCGTAACCAGGCTTTTGGCGTGATCACCACTCACTATACCAACTTGAAACACTACGCCGATGCGGCTGAGGGTGTGGTCAATGGTGCCATGCTGTATGACCGTCAGCACCTTCAACCACTTTTTCAGTTGCAAATTGGTAATCCGGGAAGTTCGTTTGCTGTGGAGATAGCCCGTAAGATTGGTTTGCCCGAAGACTTAATCCAAGATGCCAGCGACAAAGTGGGAGCGGAGCACCTCGATTATGACAAGCACCTGCAAGACATTGTCCGCGACAAACGCTACTGGGAAAACAAGCGCCAGCAGATTCGCCAAAAGGAAAAGCGGGTGGAAGAGCTGGTTGCCAAGTACGAATCCGAACTGGAGGACATCAACCGCAAGCGCAAGGAAATCACCAATCAAGCCAAGGCAGAAGCACAATCGATGCTCAAAGATGCCAATGCAAAAATTGAAAATACCATTCGCGAAATAAAAGAAACGCAGGCGGACAAAGAGCGTACGCAGGCAGTGAGAAAGGAGCTCGAGGAGTTTAAGAAAAAAATAGCTCCACAACAGCCAGCCAAACCCGAACTCAAAAAAACCGCTACCAAAAGTACTGCTCCCGACGGGCAGAAACTTCCGATGGTGGTAGGCGCACACGTTAGAGTGACAGGTCAGCAAGCCACAGGTGTCATCATCGAGCTACAGGACAAGCAAGCACTGGTGGCGTTTGGTAATCTGAAATCGACCGTCAAACTATCCAAACTGGAAGTGGTCTCCAACAACCAAATCAAAAAAGAAGCTGGTAAATACGACTCACTAAAAGCCACCGCTGCTACCGACGAGGTGCGTCAGCGCAAACTCACTTTCTCGTCAGACATCGACGTGCGCGGCATGCGTGGCGACGAAGCCCTGCAAGCGGTGATGTATTTCATAGACGATGCGGTGATGGTGGGAGTGACAGGCGTGAGAATCCTTCACGGCACTGGCACTGGCATCCTTCACCAGCTCATCCGCCAATACCTCAACACCGTTCCTGCTGTAAAAAACTTCCGCGACGAACATGTACAGCTCGGAGGAGCAGGGATTACTGTGGTGGAGATGGAGTGAGATGGGGGCTTTTGGTAGCAGATATTCTAGAACGAAATTCAGTTTTGTAGATAATAATGTCGTATTACTGTCCAACGCTGATGTTTAGGTTGGCTAATTCTACTTGGAATTTAACTTTTGCATGTAATGCAGTAAAAACCCTTAATAATGTGTCCATTGTCACATTACTTGCGTTGTTCTCTAGTCGTGAAATTTGAGCTTTTTGAACGCCAATAAGTTTACCTAATTCTGCCTGAGTCAAATTGCGTTCTTGACGGGTTTGTTTGATTGCTTTTCCGATTAAGTCCATTTGAAGTTCATACTCGAAAAGGTCTCTTTCCGCAGTTCCTATCTTCCCGATAAGTTCGTCCTGCACTTGATCTAATATGTATGTTTTCATGTGTTATTTTATTCAACGTAACAAAGGTAACAAAAGTTTCGTTTTAACGAAACTTTTGTGTCGATTTATTTTGTCTGGATTGTTGAAAAGCAAAGTCACCAGAGAGAGTAAAACTGCCGGAATGCACGTCATCCAGCCTGTGAACATAGGCGTGTTTTTCTAGTTTTTTTTTGTTTTCATTTTATAAACTAGCAATTCAATTTCAAGCTTTGTCTTTTTTATTTCTTTATTCTAAAAGTATTTTCGTCTAGTTTCTCAAGTATAATCTTTATGGTGCTGCGTTTAAATGATTTTCTTGGATCAAAATTATCACAGATATATAATTTGTCATTGTAATTTTCATATAAGAAGTTTATGAATTTACTATTCGTTGGTTCTTCGTCTGTGTCCTCTAATCTATAAATACTTTCACCTTTAATTTCGGCAATATTCTTACCATTAAAGAAACGCTGACCTAATACAATCGATTTTACGACATCTTTACCATAATAAATATTTCGTTCAACCTTTCCCTTTTTATCTTCTAAAGGATAAATCAATTTACGAGGAATACCAAAACTTTCGGCATAACATACTAATCTCCATTCTTCTTCATATTTCCAATCAGCTTTTTTTATATTTAATGCATATAGAACTGGAATGTCTGGTGACAGAAATTCTTTAGAACAAAAATCAATCATCTCTATATTTTCGACATACTGAACAGGCATAAAGACATAGTTGTTTATTTCCTTGTTGTAATATACAATTTCGCTTATTAGTTTGTCTATATTGAATTCTACACAAAATCCATACTCAGTTGAGTAATGAGCCCACATTAATGTGTTTAACTCATTTTTTGATAGCGATATAATTCCACTTCTGTCTGTGTGTATTTCCCAAAACTTAGATTTTATTTCTTTGAAATTATTATTTCTGTCAGTAGAGTATGATACTTCTTTTGGTAAATCATGAAATTCAAAAAAGTCATTATATCTTTTCTCTGTCAGACCACTAAAATCCCAAAGCATACTTGAGAAATCCATTGGGTCATTTAGGTGGTATGGGTGGCTGCAAAACAAGTAATTATTTATAATAGCCTCTCTGTTAAATTTACTGTTTGAGTAATATTTATATACAGTTTTAGAGCTTTCCAATGGGTGCTTAACTTTATGACAATTAAAGTTGTCTAATACATAACACCAATCTTTGTAGTTGTATTCCATATTATTGAAATATTCTATTTTGTATGGATATTCCTTCGAATGTTTATGGAACTTACCTCCATTAGCCTTATAACTTGTTGTACAGACAATAAAATCGTTGTTATTCTCAAAAATCATTACAATTAAGTCATGTGAAATTGGGTCGACTTCACCAACAATAAAGTTTTTCTCAATTCCATCAATTTGAAGGCTTACTGAATAGATTTTATAATCCAAAGCAATCCTTTCACCTTTCTCTTTAAGGTACTCTATTGAAGATTTATAAACTTCATCGGCTTGTTTCGCATCTTCTATTGGTGGTATAAAAAACTTCATTTTCCTTTTTTTTAGAATGGAACCTAACGATAGTGTAGGTGTTCCACGCCAACGCACTGCACAGACACTGGCCAAAAGGTTGTGGCGCATGTGCCATGAGCGGTTGTTAGCAGTTTGCCCTTTTTTATATTCTATCTTGTATCACTTTTGATATTTTCAAGTCATCTTGAATTTTCAACATTGCTAAAAATAATAACTTTAAATATGTGAAGTACGCATATTCGTGTTTATGAATTTCGTCTGGACTTGCTTGCGTGCCGTGTAAGTAACTATTTCTTAAATCTAAACCATTACTGAACTTTTTGTTCAGGAAATAATTAAAATATGCTTGTTCAGGTTTTGAAAATAACGAACTTTCAAAGAATACGATGTTTTCAATTTCCATTTGTTTAGCTTCTTGTCTGAAATCAATTGAATAATGAAAGACTGAAGCTACTTCATTGAGATACAAATCTTTTAAGATTACTAATCAAATAGGATTTGAAATTTGTATAAAATCATTTATGTCTATTGAGATAAACCCGTTATCTATAAGGTGATTTAGTTTTAGTTTTTGGTGTTCCTCATAATTATTGAATTTTACTTGTTCTTTTGCAATTAGATCAAAAAAATTATGATATTGTTTTTCTTTGAATGGTTCAATATATGCAAGAAGAGTTTGGTCAGAAAAAAATAAATTCACACACCCAACCATTACTGTATTTTTTTTATTAAAATACATGTACTTTTTTTCATTTAGGCTAGGAATATCTTTTATAGCAGATGGGGCAGAGGAAATTTGTAAAAGTTCAAAATCAATATTTCCATCTTCAACGAAAAGTTTAAATTGTTTTAATACAGATTCAAATTCTGGTGCTAATAATCTCACTTTTTCAAAGTATGAATTTGTTGCAGTTGGAATATTGAAACTTGCATTGTCAGCAAAATCATATTCCTCTTGAAAAGCTGTGCTAAAAACAAAATTTAAAATATTTTCCAATGAACTATTTAAGTCGCATACAATTTTGTTGTAACTATAAATCTGAGCTTGAGATGTCATTTCCGATAATGAAAATGCGGTTCCTCCTCTATATTCGTTTTGAGAGTGGATGCCCATGAATCTCTCAAATATACTCATTTGACTTTTTTTGCTTACAAGATTTATTCTGTTTTGCTTGTCTAGATATTCAAATAAATATTTGAAATTAAGAAATAACGAGTATGGGTTTTTATTTTTCTTGATAAAGTCTAAACTATATGAATAATTTACAATATGTTCATCATCAATAAAACCATCTTTTATTTTAGTTGCATTCTCCGGGAAACTTATAGATACGCCATATTTTACCCCTCCTTGTTCAGCGAATAGTTTCTCGGTTTCACTTTCGTGTAAACGCTTTGCTTTTAGTCTTGTTTTGTCAGAAATTCTAAAATCACTACCTTTTCTAGAATTTTCAATTAGCTCTATATAGTTTAAATTTATATGGTTGGAATCTAAATATTCTAAAACAATATTTTCTTTGTCTTCAATAGTTAAGCTTTTTGGAACGAACATTTGAATATCGTTAAATTCATTTTTAGCTTCGTATATAGAAAGCAATATTTCTGCAGATTGAGAATATGTTAATAAGAAATTTTTTATCTCTGAATCGTAATATTCAACTAAATTCTTATGTGTAAGAATTCTATGAATAATGTGTGGTTCTTTTGTTAAAATGATGCTGAAATTTATTTTTGATATTCGTTTTGATACATCTTGATTATTAACTAATTCCCAAAATGAATTAATGTATTCACGATATAAAGTATCGTAGTGTAGAACAATATTACTGTCATTAATATTTGATATAAATTGGCATACAATTTTACCATACTCCGTTGCTTTTAGTTTATAATCTGCAATATCGTCTTGTGTCCAACCATTTAAATACAATCCATTGTCGATATACTTCTTTATGTTGTATAATTCTAAAATATCATTAATGTCAGAGTAAGTAGATTTAGTTGGGGCTTTTAAAATATCTTCTCCTTTTTTGAGTTGAAAACCACCTGCCATATCTTCTTTTGAATAGAATACTACTTTATTTAAATTTGCTTCGTGCATATCATTAGTTTTTTAGGGTGACTGCTAAGGACTGAGGCTATGGGCAGGGGCGGATTGCGGGCGATTTCCTGTCCGCCGATATGAAAGTTCTTACTAATAATGTGAAATTTGATATTGCAAAGAAGCCTTGCTTTTTAACACGCCGTAGTGAGAAATTACGGCGAACAGAAGATTACTAACACTTAGTGTTCAACTAAAATTTTGATTCGTCCTCACTCACAATTATGTTCTCTGTTTTATTGTAATTAATGAAAGCTTCTAATACTGTCCATTTTTTCCACGTACTTCCTTTTTGAATAGGTTCTCCAAAAATTTCTACACACGCTAATTTGATTTGTTTTTTCATCTCATAACTAGGTTCTTGTTTTCCTGTTAGAGCTTTGTAGATTATTCCTATTGAAATGACGTAGCTACTTAACTTTTCTATCTGAAGGCGTAGGTTTGAATCAGTTAAAATTTTGTTTTTGATTTCATCTATTTTTGATTTATTTGTACTCGTTATTAATTCTTCTTTTTGCAAATTAAATAAAATCATCAATTCTGTTATCAACTGGTCATGATTTTTCTTTTTTAAACTATAATCTACAAGTGAATGTTTAATGATTTCATCTCTTTGAAGCTTGTCTTCATGATTTTGAGTGATTTTTAACATCACATTTTCCAAGTACTTGTAACATTCAATATATGTAGATGCATCAAGAAATTCAAAGGGTAATTTATCTCTTTTTTTTCGATTACATTCTTTGCATGTAGGCAGTAAATTCCATGGAAAATCTTGTCCGCCTTTGGCTATTGGAAAAAAATGGTCGATTTCAATTTTAGCTCTAATATTTCCCGCATATAAATCTTTCTTACA
>CANIXM010000129.1 GCA_947471245.1 Paludibacteraceae bacterium
ATGGGTGTAACATCCCGAATGAGTATTACGTGGGATAGAAGCACCCACCACATTACACACGCCAAAAATGAAAGCGCCATTTTCTTTTGCCAACTCCACAGCAGCTAAAGTATCGGCCGTTTCGCCCGATTGAGAAATAGCGATTACCAAATCATCAGGGTTGATCACAGGTTTACGATAACGAAATTCGGAGGAGTACTCCACTTCCACTGGTATGCGTGCAAACTCTTCGATGGCATATTTCCCAATTAAACCTGCATGCCAGGATGTACCACATGCTGTGATGATTATTCGTTTGGCATTCAAAAATTTATCTTTATTGTCAATAAAACCAGCCAGCTTAATGTTGTTTTCCTCTACATTGACACGCCCACGCATACTGTCGCTTAGCGTTTTAGGTTGTTCGAAAATTTCCTTGATCATAAAATGCGGGAATCCACCTTTCTCCAATTGACTTAAAGTCATCTCCAATTCTTTTATCTCTGGTGTCTTCTCAATATTGGAGATGGTCTTTATTCGCATTTCTTTATTTCTTCTCAACACCACTATCTCTTCTTCACCAATATATACAACTCGATTGGTAAACTCTACAATAGGCGTTGCATCAGAAGCCAAAAAGAATTCATCATCACCCACACCCACCACTAATGGACTACCCTTTCGAGCAGCAACAATAACATCGGGTTGTCCCTTCTCAATTACAGCTATGGCATAAGCACCAACCACCTCATTCAGTGCCAATTGTACGGCTTGAGCAAGATTTACTTTGTTGGATTTTTTGATATATTCTATCAATTGAATTAAAACCTCCGTGTCTGTATCACTCGTAAATGTATAACCATGCTCTTGCAATCCCTCTTTAAGCAAAGCATAGTTTTCAATAATACCATTGTGGATGATTGCAAGTTCTTCTGATTGAGAAAAGTGTGGATGTGCATTTACCTGGTTGGGCTCACCATGCGTAGCCCAGCGAGTATGAGCTATACCGATTGTACCTACAATGTCCTTTTGTTCGGCAAATGCAACCAAATCCGAGACTTTTCCTTTTGCCTTATATACGTTTAATTTATCACCATTTATTAATGCAATTCCTGCACTATCATACCCTCTATATTCTAAACGTTGAAGACCTTTTATTAAAATTGGGTAAGCCTGTTGACTCCCAATATAACCTACAATTCCACACATAATTCAATAAATTTAATGTAATTCCTTTTTCAATATTTACCTTTACTAATTCGCTTCAATGCTAAGAGTGTATTCTCTCTTGAACTAAACCCTGTGAATCTCATATATCCCTCACCTGATGAACCAAAAACTATACCAGGTGTACCGATTACTTCATGCTCATACAACATTTGATGGAAAAACTTCCAGGATGACATGCCATCTGGCGTTTTGAACCATACATAAGGTGAGCTAATACCTCCATACACTTCGAAACCCAAATTTAATAAGCCTTCCCGTATCAAATTTGCATTCTCAACATAATAATCTACTAATTCTTGTGTTTCCTTTTTTCCTTTTCTAGAATATAGAGCTTCTGCAGCTCGCTGAACTAAATATGATACTCCATTGGTATAATTTGTAATTCGTCTGTTCCAAAGTTTGATTAATGGAACCTCCTCACCAATTTTCGTATAAACCATTAATTCGGGTGGAAAAACCGAATAACCGCATCTAAGACCAGTAAAACCTGCTGATTTTGAGTAAGTTCTTATTTCTATAGCAACCTTTTTTGCACCTTTAATTTCATAGATACTCCGTGGCACATTTTGCTCATTGACAAAAGCCTCATAAGCTCCGTCATAGACTATTATACTCTCATGTTCAATGGCATAATCTACCCATTGCTTTAAATCAGACTTTGTGAGTACAGTCCCTGTCGGATTGTTTGGATTGCATAGATAAATAATATCAACCCTTTCTTCTGGAAGTGATGGAACAAATCCTGTGTCAGCAGAGCAACGCAGATAGACGATATTGCTCCACTTCTGATCTTCTTCGTTTAAAAACCCAGCTCTACCACTCATGATAGTTGCATTTTCATAAACCGGATATACAGGATCTGCAATAGCGATAATGTTATCACGCCCCAACACATGACCAATATTACCAATATCTGATTTGGCACCATCATTGATAAATATGCTTTCTTTTTCTAGACTGACACCTATGCTCCTATAATCTTTGAGTATTTTATCTATCAGAAAGTCGTAACCAGATGGTGGCCCATAGCCTTTAAAACTTCCCTCTACAGCCATTTCATCCACAGCATTGTGCAATGCATTGACCACTTCTTGTGGCAATGGACGGGTCACATCGCCCATTCCTAAACGAATAATTTTGGCTGTTGGATGTAATACTTTATAGGCATTAACTCTTTTATCTATTTCATCATAACAATAGATTTCTGGAGTTTTAAGATAGTTCTCGTTTGCTAATGCCATTCAGGAGAAGGTTATGAATTGTGGTTGAAAACATGCAAAAAATGCATTCAAAATATAATGCAAAAATGCATCTTTTTTTTGACTTTTGAAAGTGAATATTGCAAAAAGATTACAATTAGTAAGAATAAGTCACTTCGCTATTTATAATAAAAGTTATACGTTTGACATTGTGATATTTACGAACAGATAACATGCCAAGCAAGCCCTTTTTAAATAACTACTTTTATTGAATTGACTTTACACCCATAACATTCTAATCCTGAAGATTAACTGTGGTTCTACCTTTCAATTTTCCAGCTAAAATATTTTCAACAGCCAAACCAACATCTTCCAGACCTATTTCTGTATAAATATCTAAAAGCGAATCCAACTTCCATTCAGTTGCGAACTTTTCCCAAAGGGGTGCTCGCATAGCTGTGGGATAATTCTGTGCTGAAACACCTATCAACGTAATACCCCTGAGTATAAAAGGAAAAACTGTCATGTTGAGCTGTGTAGATGACACACTACCACAAGTAGTTACCGCACCTAATGGTTTTAATGACTTTAAAATATTCTCCAATATTGGACCTCCCACTGTATCTATTGCACCAGCATATTTAGCAGATAGTATAGGCCGTTTATCAACTTCTTGGAAATCTGCTCTTGTAAGCACTAGTGATGCACCAAGTTTGATTAAAAATTCGTGTTCAGTTTCCTTTCCAGAGATGGCTATCGTTTGATAGCCCAACTTAGACAGCAATGCCAATGCTACTGAACCCACTCCACCTGTAGCACCCGAAACAAGTACAGGACCATCTTCTGGTTGGACCAATTGAGTTAATCTACTCACAGAGATACCTGCTGTAAATCCTGCAGTTCCAAGTATCATGGCTTCTTTAAGACTCAATCCTTTGGGCAACTTTACAACCCACTCTGATGGGACACGAATGTACTGACCATACCCACCAGCTGTGTTCATTCCTAAGTCATAACCAGTAACGATCACCTCATCACCTTTGCTAAATTGGGGATCAACAGAATACTCTACCACACCAGCCGAATCTATACCAGGTGTATGTGGATATGATTTTGTCACTCCCTTATTACCAGTTATAGATAATGCATCCTTATAGTTTACTGAAGAATATGCTACCTTGATTAGCACTTCACCTTCTGGTAAGGATTTTGTATTAAGAGTTTTAATACTTGAAACAAATATACTCCCATCCTTTTCATCCACAACCAGAGCTTTATAATCAACATGTTCAATCATAATATGAAGACTTTAAAAACAAAATGCGCCGAAGCACAAACTTCAACGCAATCCTGTTATAATTATGTATATTTCAATACCCTAAATGCATTTCATTCATTATGCTAAATCCATAGAACTGGATGTAACCTCTCTCATCGAGCACGAGCCATTAAAAACAGCATTTGGCTCCACCATCAACACCTTAGTTCTCACATCACCTTTTACTACAGCAGTAGCGCGCAATGACAAAGTTTCAGAAACTATCACATCACCTTCCACTTGTCCTACTATTTCAGCATTTGCACAAGAAATAGAACCTTTCAAATGTCCATTCTGTCCCACAATGACTTTGCCGTTACAAGTAATGGTGCCTTCCACTTCCCCATCAATCCTAAAATCACTATCAGCAAAAATCTTACCTACAATCTTACTGCCATTAGTAAGTGCATTATACATTGCACCAGTATTGTTTACTATTTCTTTTGCCATATTTTATTAGTGTATATATTGGTGCTCAAAATTACATTATTCTTTCTGAATAAAAAAATATATTAACAATAAAATCGCTGATTAAAGAATTTGCAAAAGAATATTTAGATGAGAAATTTTTCTGATAATCTTTCGAAATAGAATAACTATCTTTGTTTTGAACTTTATTTCAAAAGGATAGAAATCCTCATTCAATGAAAATAACTCATTTAAAACATATTAATATTGACAAAAGTAAATGGGATAATACTATCTCCAATTCACTAAACCACATGTTTTATGCATATTCTTGGCACTTAGACATTGTATCACCAGGATGGGAAGCCCTTATTTCTGACAATTATGAGTATTTGATGCCACTTCCTGTTAAAAAGAAATACTTGATTAAATACATAGTACAACCAATTCTAACTCAACAACTTGGAATATTCTCCAGCAAAATCATTGAAAAAGAAATAATATTTCAATTTATTCAAAGAATTCCTTATTTAAGTTATGAACTAAACTTAAACGAAGCAAATAAAATTGAGGGATCTACAACACTTCCTAATTTAATTTTAATGCTAAACAAAAAGTATGTCGATATTTGCAAATCATACTCGAAGAACACGGTTCGAAATATTGAAAAAGCAAAAAAAAGTGAGCTCAAAATTAATGAAAATATAACAATTAATCACTTTATTGAATTTATACTTGCATCAACTCAGCTTTATGACAATAATATTTCAACGATTAAGCATTTGATAGAAGTAGGATTAAGCGAAAATATATTTCAATTACTTGGGGTGATAGACAATAAGAATGAACTCACTTGTGTACTTTGTCTTGCCAAAACGAAAAACAGAATAATCTATCTATTACCAGTTTCTAACGAAATTGGAAAATCTATTTCTGCTATGTTTTTTTTAATAGATTATTTAATCCAACAAAATTCTAATTCAATTTTAACTTTAGACTTTGAAGGGTCAAGAATAGATGGAATAGCAAGATTCTACAAAGGTTTTGGGGCAACTCTAAAACCTTATTATATGATAAAAAGGTGTAGACCAATAATAAAAATATCGAATATTTTATCGAAGCCAGATTAAAACATAATGTATTTGCTTATTTTTATTTGCACAACAAGAATCTCAACATAAATCCATTCAAAAAACGAAACCACAAATACCTACTCATAAAACTCATAGCAAATTCAAACGAGTAATCTTAAAATATAAACGAATTTGGCAACTCCTAAACATAAGACTATAAAGGTAAATTTATGCATAAAAACACTATCCTTTTTTTAAACGCTGTCCACTTTTCGTTAGATGATAGAGTATTTTATCATCAAGCACAGAGCGTTGTAAAAAATCAAGAACATGCAGTAATTTGCTCCTCTATTGATAGTGTCAAAACTAGAATTGAAAACATAGATTTTCAATCAACTGACATGACACATTTGTCATTCTTAAAAAAAATATTGGCTTTAGCTTTACAGGTTCGACATATTAAACCAAACATAATTATATGTGATTCTCCTATCGCTGTTTTTGCAGCATTTATTGCAAAAACAAATAATCGACATAAAATAATTTATGATATAACTGAATGGTATCCTTCAAAAAAAAACCTAATAACCACATCCCCCATAAGTATTATTCCTAAAGCATTTTTTCTTATTCTAATCTCTGTTCTAGCCGGGATTCTTAGTGATAAATTCATTTTTGGAGAGTACTACAAATCAATTCCGTTTAAAAAATTATTCTTTTGGAAGAAGAGTATAATTCTACCATACTATCCTAATCTTAAATACTTAAAAAAAAGCAACAAATCAATAATCAATAACGAAATAAATCTACTATATGCAGGTTTCATTAATAAAGATAAAGGTATAGTA
>CANIXM010000130.1 GCA_947471245.1 Paludibacteraceae bacterium
GGGACTTAAAGAAAAGAATATCTTGAAAAGTTCTAGACAAGTGGTGAACAACTAATTACTACTAAAAATACCAAATATGGAAAATAAAAATAACATTAACTCTCCTTTAAAAGCAGGGGGTAGCTTGATTGTAAAAACAAAAAAACTACTTGCCGATTTGCAAACCCCAGTGGGTATCTATCTCAAAATAAGAGATCTGTACACCAAATCAGTGTTGTTAGAAAGTTCGGATTATCACGGACAGGAAAACAGTTTTTCCTACATTGGGTTTTGTCCTATTGGCGGAATATCGGTTAATAATTTTCTGATTACCGAAGAATATCCTGATGGCTCACGGGTAGAAACACAAGTGGTGAATAAACTCACTGTGGCTGAACGCTTCGATGCTTTTTTGAAATCCATCGAACTGGCAAAAAATGAAAACGTAGGAGGTATCAATGGCCTGTTTGGTTATTCCTCTTATGAATCGGTGCAGTACTTTGAGGACGTCAAACTGTCGGCTCGTCAGACCGTTCCCGGAAGCATGCCTGGTCTGCTTTACGTGCTGTTCAAATACATCATTGCGGTGAATCATTTTAACAACGAACTGACTATCATTGAGAATTTGAGGGAAAATGAACCCTCTGCCATTGATGAGATAGAACAAATATTGCTCAACAACAACATTGCCACTTATCCTTTCGAAAAAGTAGGCGAAGAGAAATCTGACGTCACTGACGAACAGTTTCGCCAGATGGTGGCACAGGGCAAAAAAGAATGCTTCAAGGGAAATGTATTTCAAATAGTGCTTTCACGTAGATTTTACCAAGAATACAAAGGCGATGATTTTATGCTTTATCGCACGTTGCGTTCCGTGAATCCTTCACCCTATTTGTTTTATTTCAACTTTGGTGATTTTCGCATTTTTGGATCTTCGCCTGAGGCACACTTGGTCGTTGACCCCAAAAAGCAGAAAGCGTATATCAAGCCCATTGCTGGCACATTCCGTCGTACAGGCGACGACGAGAAAGACTTAGCATTGGCAGAAAAACTCACGGTGGACAAAAAGGAAAATGCTGAGCACGTGATGTTGGTGGATTTGGCTCGTAATGACCTCAGCCGCAACACCGACGAGGTGGTAGTGGATGTGTTTCGCGAAGTACAATACTACTCACATGTCATTCACTTGGTATCAAGCGTAAGTGGAAAACTACGTCCAGAAACCAATGTTCTCAAGCTATTTGCTGACACATTCCCTGCTGGAACACTATCGGGTGCTCCAAAGATCAAAGCCATGCAGCTGATAGACCAGATAGAGCCGCATGATCGCGGACCTTATGGAGGATGCATCGGCTACATTGGTTTTGACGGCAGTTTCAATCAAGCCATTACCATCCGTTCGTTTGTGAGCAAAAACAACACGCTTTATTATCAAGCAGGTGCCGGAGTGGTGGCCAAGTCGGACGAAGAAAGCGAATTGCAAGAGGTAAACAACAAACTCGCAGCGCTGAAACGTGCTGTGGATGTGGCATCGATCTGACCAAGCCCCCTAAATCCCCCGAAGGGGGACTATAATAACCCCTGACCCCAAAAGGGGAAAGAGATTAGTAATTATAACATAAAAAAGACAGAACAACATGGAAAATAAAAACAATATCAACTTAAAAGCTGAAACTAGCGGTTCTTCAACTCCCCTTCAGGGGCTAGGGGTCAATGGGGTCAAAATCCTCGTTTTTGACAATTACGACTCGTTTACCTACAATTTGGTACATGCCGTAAAAAAACTGGGGTATCATAACATAGAAGTACACCGCAACGATCAAATAGCGCTGGAAGACATTGCTCGATTTGATAAAATCATACTTTCACCTGGACCTGGCGTGCCTTCTGAGTCGGGCATTCTACTGGAGTTGATTCGCACCTACGCCCCTACTAAACCTATTTTGGGAGTGTGTCTTGGCGAACAAGCCATAGCAGAGGCATTTGGCGGAACACTGATTAATCTCTCTGAAGTACATCATGGTGTCACTTCCGAAATTACAGTATTGAAAAAAGACATTTTGTTTGAGGGTTTACCCAATAAAATAGAGGTAGGTCGCTACCACTCATGGGCAGCCGAAGTCAACACATTGCCAGACTGTCTGACCATCACAGCAGTAGATGAGATAGGCATGATCATGGCGTTGGCACACAAAACCTACGATGTTCGTGGCGTGCAGTTTCATCCCGAATCAGTACTCACCCCCATGGGCGAGCAAATGCTAAAGAATTGGTTGGAAAGCTAACCACAGTTTATTATTAAGCCAAGGCTATTGTTTAGTATAAAGAAAGAAATGTATTGATTATGAATTCAATAAAAAATCAAAGCAAATGTTAAGACTAACTATTTTTCTCATCATTGGACTGTTTGTTTCATGCCATTCCTTTGATAAAAAAATCCTTCAAGAAGAAAGATTTTCTAGCGGAGTTAAATATGGCACTAACGAAAAACAATCAGCGAAGTATCTTCAAAAAGACGACTACACAATTGTTACTGGACACTCTACAAAATGTTCAACGATGGGTTTATTCATAAGTAACAAAGAAATTTTCTTCAAAACATGTATTGACGGCGATTTTGACAGTGTCATGACTGAAAATTTGAATAACGACAATATTCCAGATTTTTTATTTGTTGAGAAATATGAAGATGGAGGAACATTGTATGCATTAATTTCGAAAACAAAAGAAACATTTAACCTAAAGAAAATAACTGACAACTTTGACGGTGTTTTTTGTGACACAGGTATTTCTAGCGACACATTAAAACTTATCCAGCCATTGGTTATAAGAGATACAAAAGACGGAAAAAGAAAAATTCTCGTGAATTATATAAAAATGAATGGGAAATTATTAAAGATTAATTGTTCAGAGGAATTTATAGTTGAATAGAATCTAATATTTAAGCTTCCTGCAATCAGAACAACCCAACACACAAGCCTTAGTTGAGCTACATTCCGATTTGCAGATCTTTATTTAAAAGCAGCAAGAGCGGTAGGGGAACTTGAAAGGGTGTTGATTTCAGATTTTGGTAGTTGTGGCGAACTTTGAAAATGTAAGTCAAGATAAAAAAGAGACGAAAAGTGGAAAAACAAATTGAGATTTTCAAGAGCAAGGACAATCAAATTGAATTAAAAGTTCAATTTGATGAAGATACCGTTTGGCTTTCGCAAGAACAAATGGAACTTTTATTCCATACAACTAAGCAAAATATTAGTTTGCATATCAAAAACATCTTTGACGAAGGTGAACTGACAGATGTTTCAACTGTCAAGGAATCCTTGACAGTTCGTGCAGAAGGAGTTCGGCAAGTACAAAGAAAAATACAATACGGAAGAAGTTGACATAGTCAAAAACCTAACAATTAGTATATTAAATACATAAGAAACAAATTCTCTAATCTTTATGAAAATGCCCCATATAAGGGGTCAGACTTATATGAAACAAATTTTAAACAGACTATTTAATCACCAGTCGCTTACCAAAGCAGAGGCCACAGAGGTGATGACAAATATTGCCTTGGGCAAGTACAACGAATCAGAAATTGCAGCATTTATTTCGGTTTATCTGATGCGCAGCATCGAACTGGAAGAGGTAATCGGGTTTCGTGAGGCACTGCTCAATATGGCTATCAATATTGACCTTTCGGAGTTTGACCCATTGGACATAGTGGGTACGGGTGGTGACGGAAAAAACACGTTCAACATCTCCACCGCCAGTTGTTTTGTAGTAGCTGGAGCAGGCTACAAAGTGGCGAAGCATGGCAACTATGGTGCTACGTCGGTAAGTGGCTCGTCCAACGTGTTGGAATATTACGGTGCAAAATTTACAACAGACATGAATGTCATCAAGCGTTCGTTGGATGAAGCAGGGTTTGCCTATCTGCACGCTCCATTTTGCAATCCTGCCATGAAAAACGTGGCACCGATTCGTAAAAACTTAGGTGTGCGTACGTTTTTCAATGTACTTGGACCACTCATCAGCCCTGTGCGCCCTGGCTATCAGTGTCTTGGCGTTTACAATCTAAAGATGATGCGCCTTTATACCTACATCTATCAAAGCATTGGTTGTCAGTATTCCATCGTTCACAGTCTGGATGGATATGACGAAATTTCGCTGACCGATAGTTGTAAAATAGTGACCAATAGGGGAGAATATCTTTACACACCAGAGGATATGGGATTCCGCACCGTTGCTCAACGCGACCTGTGGGGAGGTGATACCATTGCCGAAGCAGCACAGATATTTGTCAATGTCCTTGACAATCAATCCACAGAAGCACAGAGAAATGTAGTTGTCGCAAATGCTGCTTTCGCCATTCAAACTCGCTGTCCCGAAAAGACACTAGAGCAATGCACAGCTGAAGCCATCGAATCATTGCAGAGTGGTAAAGCCAAACAGTCGTTTGTGAAATTTGAAGAGGTGTATGGGTGAAAATAATGAACGTCAATTTCTAGCGCAGATTTCTATGTCACATTCAATTGATTTTTGCACACATGAATCTATGTCGCCCATTCAGGGCTCAATTCTGAATTATCGATTTATTGACCCAAGGCGTTGCCATTGGGCTAGGATATATCGTCCTTTCAGGACTAAGATGGGTTTGAAATTTAAAGGTGAAACAGACTGAGTTTTCGGGCTGAAAGCCCAACCTATTCTAGCCCCACGGCAACGCCTGGGGATAATGCAAATAAATTCATATTTGAGTGCTGAAAGCCTGACATTATTTATTATTTTGCCACATCGAATTTAAGGAAACAACCAATAAATTTTAGAATATGTCGCAATCATTATCCAAATTGTACATTCACGCCATTTTCCATGTGAAATACAATGAAAGTTTCATACGCACTGAAGATGAGGAAGAATTGTATAGATATATTGGTGGTATTATCGGTTTATCGAAATCCATTCCTATCATGATTAACGGTACAGACAATCATATTCATGTGTTGTGTATTATGTCGAAAAACATTCCATTAGCCAAACTATTGGAAGACATCAAAAGCAATAGTAGTCGCTGGATAAAAATACTAGATTCACATTATAGAGATTTTTCGTGGCAAGGTGGTTACGCTGGATATTCCGTGAGTCAATCGAAGGTTGAAGTGGTGAAAAAATATATTGAAAACCAAAAAGAGCATCACAAAAAACAAACATTTCAAGAAGAATATATTCAATTTCTTGAAGAGAATGGAGTGGAGTATAATTTAGATTTTTTATGGACATGAATCTATGTCGCCCATTCAGGGCTCAATTTGGCATTATCGTTTTTATAACCCAAGGCGTTGCCATTGGGCTAGTATATAACGTCCTTGCAGGACTAAGATAATTCTAAAATGAAATTTGAATTTGAAACAAAACCAGTCTTCAGGCTGTAAGCCCATCCTATTCTAGGGGATAATGTAAAGAAATACAAATTGAGGGCTGAAAGCCTGAAATAAAAAATAATCCAACATGGGACAAATTAAGATATTTGGATTAGCTCAGGAGCTAAATAAGAACAAGGACAAGATGTCTGAAGTAATACATTCTTGCATTGTAGATGGATTGAAATTTCCAACAGATAAGAAATTTCAACGATTTTTCCCTTTAGCTCCTGATGATTTCTATTATCCAGCAGGAAGAACTGAAAAATATACAATAATAGAGGTAAGTCTGTTTGAAGGACGGAGTGTAGACGCAAAAAAGAAATTTGTAGGGTTAATTTATCAGAGATTCCGAGAACAGTTAGAAATATTTGAAAATGATATTGAAATTACAATTTTTGAAACACCAAAGTTTAATTGGGGCATTAGAGGCTATTCCGGAGATGAGTTGGAATTAAATTACAATGTAAATGTTTGACAATCTAAAATGTATCAAAAACAAAAGAACGGATATGAACAAGCTAGACATCACCAAATTTACAAAAGTATCATTACCCCTTTTACTTTTTATCGTCGGATTTAGCTCATGCAGTACTTATCCGTATGCCTATTATTTAGATAA